>CAXBRZ010000142.1:0-6657 GCA_963978075.1 uncultured bacterium
GCAGCGCGGCTATCAGTGCATCTGCGACGGTCTTGGCATGGGCATCATGGACGAGGGAAGCAGTGCCGACGGCCTCGGGCCGGTGCGGTGCCACGCCTTTGACGAGTTTCGCGGCCAGCGAGAGCGTCCGGTAGGCCTCGCCGCCCGTTGGCAGCAGACCGATGCAAACCAGCACGGGACGCGGTCCGGGCAGAATCACGGTGGTGTGTGCGCCTGGCTTGAGCTTGGCCTTGCGAAGGGCACCCAGTAACACGTCTCCCTGTGGCCAGTGGACGAGCTCGTTCAGGTGTTCAGTGTCAACAATTGCAATCAATGAATGAATCCTGTTCATCCATGAGACGGACATCTTTGCTGCACTGCGAAAAATACGAGGAAAATCAGCGTTTGGGAGCACCTTCACAGTTCATCCTTTCTTGACCATGGGGTCCTAAAAACGGGATCATAGTGCACTCGAAACGAAGCGTGTCGCTTCGCCTGGATGCCATATCCGATGTCTGACCACACCAGCGCAAATCCCCAGCAACCGTACGATCAGGATCCGCTGGAAACTCAGGAATGGCTTGAATCCATGGACTCCGTCCTGAAGGCCTGTGGTCCGGAGCGGGCCCATTTCCTGCTCGAGAGGTTGATTGATCATACCCGGCGCGCCGGCGCCTATCTTCCATTCTCGCCCAACACGGCCTACGTCAACACGATCGGTCCCGCGCACGAACAACCCTATCCGGGGAACCGCGCGGTAGAGCGCCGGCTGGAAGCGTACATCCGCTGGAATGCCATGGCGATGGTGGTCGCCGCCAACAGGCAGAGTTCCGAGTATGGCGGCCATCTGGCCAGTTATGCCTCGTCGGCGACCCTGTATGAAGTCGGTTTCAATCACTTCTGGCGGGCGCAATCGGATCAGCACCCGGGAGATCTCGTGTTCATGCAGGGCCACTCAAGCCCCGGCATCTATTCCCGTGCTTATCTCGAAGGTCGCCTGACCGAGGATCGACTGAGACATTTCCGCAAGGAGGCCTCTGCAGAGGGCCTGTCCTCCTACCCGCATCCCTGGCTGATGCCGGACTTCTGGCAGTTTCCGACTGTCTCGATGGGCCTTGGGCCGATGATGGGCATCTACCAGGCACGGTTCCAGCGTTACCTCGAACATCGAGGAATCGTCCCTCCCTCCGATCGCAAGATCTGGTGCTTTCTTGGCGACGGTGAAATGGACGAACCGGAATCGATGGGCGCGCTCACGATGCCGGTCCGGGAAGGGCTCGACAACCTCATCTTCGTCATCAACTGCAATCTGCAGCGCCTCGATGGCCCGGTCCGCGGCAATGGCAAGATCATTCAGGAACTGGAAGCGGCGTTCCTCGGTGCCGGCTGGAACGTGATCAAGGTACTGTGGGGCTCCCGCTGGGACCCTTTGCTCGCCCGTGACCACAAGGGTCTGTTGCGTCGCCTGATGCAGGAATGCGTGGATGGCGAGTACCAGAACTTCAAGGCCAAGGGCGGCGCCTATACCCGGGAGAACTTTTTCGGGAAATATGCCGAACTCAGGGAGATGGTCGCCAACCTCTCCGATGACGAGATCTGGCGCCTCAATCGTGGTGGTCACGACTCCACCAAAGTCTGGAATGCCTACGCGCAGGCGATGGCGACAACTGGCCGGCCTACGGTGATTTTGGCCAAGACAGTCAAAGGATTCGGGCTTGGCAAGGCCGGTGAAGCACAGAACCCGACGCACCAGCAGAAGAAACTGGACGAGGAGGCGCTGCGCGCGTTCCGCGACCGATTCAATATCCCCGTGTCGGACGAGGAAATCGCAGCCCTGCCGTTCAAGCGTCCAGCCGAAGACAGCGAGGAAATGCGCTATCTGAAAGGGCGCAGGACGGCACTGGGCGGCTCGCTGCCGTCACGCCGTCTGCAGGCGCCGGCACTGGAAGTGCCTCCCTTGTCGACCTTCAAGCCGCTGCTGGAATCCAGCGGTGACCGCGAGATTTCGACCACGATGGCTTTCGTCCGCATGCTAGGCATCCTGCTCAAGGACAAGCACATCGGCAAACACATCGTGCCGATCGTTCCGGACGAGGCGAGAACCTTCGGTATGGAGGGTCTTTTCCGCCAGATCGGCATCTACTCTTCCGTTGGCCAGTTGTATACGCCCCAGGATGCGGACCAACTCCTGTCGTATCGGGAGGACATCAAGGGCCAGATTCTGGAGGAAGGCATCAACGAGGGTGGCGCCATGTGCTCCTGGATCGCTGCCGCCACCAGTTATGCCAATCACGGTATCCAGATGGTGCCGTTCTACATTTATTACTCGATGTTCGGCTATCAGCGTGTCGGCGATTTCATGTGGGCAGCCGGCGACTTGCGCGCGAAGGGATTTCTGCTCGGTGCGACGGCTGGCCGCACGACCTTGGCGGGCGAGGGCCTGCAGCACCAGGACGGACACTCCCAGTTGCTGATGAGCACCATTCCGAACTGCGTCTCTTACGATCCTGCCTATGCGTACGAATTGGCCACCATCGTTCAGGACGGATTGCGGCGCATGTATGTGGATCAGGAAAGTATTTATTACTACCTGACGGTCATGAATGAGAATTACGCCCAGCCGGCAATGCCGGAAGGAGCGGCCACCGGAATCCTGAAGGGAATGTATCTCCTTGAACACCGAGAGGGGGCGCTGCATGCGACCTTGTTCGGCTCGGGTACGATCTTGCGGGAAGTCCGTGCTGCCGCCGAATTGCTCGAACAGGAGCACGGCGTCGCCGCCGACGTCTACTCGGTGACAAGCTACTCCGAATTGAGGCGTGAAGCGCTTGCGGTTGAACGCCTGAATCGCCTGCAGCCAACCCAGAAGGTGGCGGCTCCCTACGTCACCGAAGCGCTAGCGGCACAGGCTGGCCCATTCATTGCGGCCAGCGACTATATGAAAATCGTCGCGGACCAGATTCGCGAGTGGGTTCCGGGCCGGTATGTGGTGCTCGGCACCGACGGCTTCGGTCGATCCGATGGCCGCGCAGCGCTGCGCTCCCACTTTGAGGTGGATCGCCACCATGTGGTGATCGCGACCCTGAAAGCACTGGCTGACGAAGGAAAGATAGCACCAGACCGAGTTGAAGCAGCGCTGCGAAAATACGGCATCGACTCGGCCAAGCCTAACCCTGCGACGGCATAAGACCATGTCAACAGACTTCATCGTTGCAGTCCCTGACTTGGGTGACTTCAAGTCGGTCGATGTGATTGACGTGCTCGTCAAGGTGGGCGACGCCATCGAAGCCGATACCCCTTTGGTCACGCTCGAAACTGAAAAAGCCACGATGGACGTGCCGTCGACGGCAGCAGGTCGAGTCGCGCAAATACTGGTGTCACGCGGCGACAAAGTCGGCTCTGGTACGCCGTTGGTGCGGCTCGCGGCGGCAAGCGTAGCGTCGGATGTGGCCCCCGCAGCGGCGGAGCCCGCGAAGATGACGGCGTCTTCCGACAGCGCTGCTTCGGTTGATGTGGCCGTTCCGGAGTTGGGCGACTTCAAATCAGTCGACGTAGTGGACGTCCTTGTTAAGGTCGGTGACGAGGTTGACACCAACACGGCACTTGCGACCCTGGAGACCGAGAAGGCCACGATGGATGTGCCGTCCACTGTCGCGGGTCGCGTGCTCGAAATAAGGATTTCGCGCGGTGACAAGGTCTCGGCCGGATCCGTCGTGGTACGGATCGCGCCGCGGGCGGTGGTCTCGGGGGTGGCGGACATTCCCTCGCCTGCGGCGACCCGTCCGGTGACCGTGGCAACGCCGGCGGCGCTGCCTGCCGTCGCGGTTTCGCCGGCGACCCGTACGGTGGAGCGAAACGCATTCGACGTGCCGGCAGCAACGCGCAGTGTTCTTGAAGCGGGCAAGACGCCGATCGAGGATGTGGGATTCTCCCGCGCCTATGCGGGTCCGTCCGTCCGACTTTTGGCGCGCGAGCTGGGCGTCGATCTCGGCCGTGTCACCGGTACTGGCGTCAAGGGGCGCATCACTCACGAGGACGTGAAGGGGTGGGTCAAGCAGGCGCTGTCTGGAGCATTGGCGGGCAGCGCTGGTTCGGGTCTGCCGAAGATCGTGCAGGTGGACCACGCGAAGTTTGGTCCGATACGCGTCGAACCACTGTCGCGGATCCAGAAGATCTCCGGACCACGCCTGCATGCCAGCTGGGTCAATATTCCGCATGTGACCCAATACGACGAGGCGGACATCACCGACCTTGAGGCCGTACGCGCGACGTTGAAGGGAAAAACCGAGGCTCAGGGCGTGAAACTCACGCCACTGGCCTTCATCATCCGTGCCTGCGTGCAAGTCTTGAAGAAGCACCCGCGGTTCAATGCCTCGCTGGATGCGACGGGTGAAAATCTGGTCTTCAAGGAATACCTGCATATAGGATTCGCAGCCGATACGCCTAACGGGTTGGTGGTGCCGGTCCTGCGCGACGCAGATCGCAAGGATGTGTATGAGATCGCCCGTGACCTTGCGGCACTCTCGGAAAAAGCCCGCAGCGGCAAGCTGACCGCTGCCGACATGCAAGGCGGCTGTTTCACGATTTCTTCTTTGGGCGGGATTGGCGGCACGGCTTTCACGCCGATCATCAATGCACCTGAAGTGGCGATTCTCGGGGTTTCCAAGTCCTCGATGAAGCCTGTTTGGAATGGCGCGGCCTTCATGCCGAGACTGATGCTGCCTCTTTCTCTGTCGTACGACCACCGCGTCATCGATGGCGCAAGCGCGGCCCGCTTCACCGCCGATCTTTCGCGGGCGCTCGAAAACGTCTCAGGCCTCATTGAGGCCGTGCCATGAACGTCGAGGTTCGCGTACCGTCACTTGGTGATTTCAAGGATGTTCCTGTCATCGCCGTACTGGTCGAGGTGGGCCAGTCGGTGGCCAAGGATGATCCCTTGGTGACGGTCGAAAGCGACAAGGCGACGATGGATATCCCGTCCTCGCATGCGGGTGTGGTTCGGGAAATCAAGGTGGCCGAGGGGGATCGCCTGGGCGAAGGGCGCATCGTCGCCGTGATCGAGACCAGCGAAGCTTTGCAGGCGGACGCGGTGCCGGCCGCGCCCGCCACGACGGTACCGACGGAGCCTGTGGAGCGGCCAACGGTCACCATCGACGCCTCGGTATCGCAGGAGCCGCCGCCTGACCTGCACTTCCCATTGCTGGTGATCGGCGCAGGTCCGGGCGGATATACCGCGGCCTTCCGGGCGGCGGATCTTGGGATGAAGGTGGGTCTCGTCGAACGTTGGCCGACGCTCGGCGGTGTCTGTCTCAACGTCGGCTGCATACCTTCCAAGGCCCTCCTTCATGCGGCGGCCGTCATTGAGGAAGCGGCGGCCATGGAAGAGGTAGGAATCTCCTTCGGCCAGCCGACAATCGACCTGGACCGCTTGCGTGGCTGGAAGTCCAAGGTAGTCGGCAAGCTGACGCAGGGACTTGCGGGTCTGGCCAAGCAGCGCAAGGTGGAACTTGTGCGTGGCGAGGCCCGTTTCATTTCGCCTCATCGTGTGGAAGTGATCGGTGACGAGGGACGCCGTATTGTTGGATTCGACCAATGCATTCTTGCGGCCGGCTCGGAAGCGATCCGCATGCCGGGCGTGGTGGAAGATCCCCGCATTATCGATTCGACCGGTGCGTTGGAGTTGCAGGACGTTCCACGCCGACTGCTCGTCATCGGTGGCGGAATCATCGGCCTCGAAATGGCTTGCGTTTACAGCGCGCTGGGTTCCGCGGTCAGCGTGGTCGAACTCGGCCCGGGGCTTGTGCCCGGTGCGGACAGGGATCTTGTTCGTCCTCTGGAAAAGCGCCTGAGAAGCCATTACGACGCGATATGGACGGGCACCAAGGTCACGGCCATCGAGGCGGGCGACGAGCTACGGGTGTCGTTCGACGGCAAAGGAGTTCCAGCGCAGCAAGCATTTGATCGCGTGCTTGTAGCCATTGGTCGTCGTCCGAACGGCAGACAGGTCGGCGCCGAGAACGCTGGCCTCAAGGTGGACGAGCGTGGATTCCTGCCGGTGGATCGGCAGCAGCGGACGAATGTGCCGCATATTTTCGCCATCGGAGATATCGTGGGTCAGCCGATGTTGGCCCATAAGGCTACGCACGAGGCCAAGGTCGCGGCTGAGGTTGCAGCGGGACTCAAGCGGTATTTCGACGCGCGCGTCATTCCGGCCGTCGCCTACACGGACCCTGAACTGGCGTGGGTTGGTTTGACCGAAACCGAGGCGCAGTCGAAGGGCATCGCGGTCGGCAAAGGCGTGTTCCCGTGGGCGGCGTCAGGGCGCTCACTGGCTCTGGGTCGCGATGAGGGCTTCACCAAGGTGCTGTTCGATCCGAAGACGCACCGGATTCTCGGTGCCGGCATTGTCGGCACGAACGCTGGC
This sequence comes from uncultured bacterium, assembly GCA_963978075.1. GTDB lineage: Bacteria > Pseudomonadota > Gammaproteobacteria > Steroidobacterales > Steroidobacteraceae > CAIKZZ01. The sequence goes on from CAXBRZ010000142.1 coordinate 6,404, forward strand.
GAGTTGATCGCAGAAGCCGCGCTGGCAATCGAAATGGGAGCGGATGCCCATGATCTTGGTCTGACCATACATCCGCATCCAACACTGTCCGAAACGGTCTGCTTTTCGGCTGAGGCGTTTGAAGGAACGCTGACGGACCTGTATCTGCCGAAGAAAAAATAAGCGCTGGCACGCGAGCCGTTTCGGGTCTCTCAGGAGACGAGCGGCAGTCGCAGTTCGGCTTTGAGGCCGGGATGCGCGTCTGAAAGTGTCAG
>CAXBRZ010000143.1:0-6631 GCA_963978075.1 uncultured bacterium
TGGATACGAAGATCGGAGAGACTCAGAAAGCGGCTTGAACAGACATCAAACTTGGACCAAAGAAAGCGGGCCGGTCATGCCGGCCCCTTTTTTTTGGGAAACGTGTAACGTGAGGCTTCCTTACGGAGGCCTCGAATGACGACCCAATGGCTGTTGTACGGCACCGTGGCGACCGCGCATGTTCTGGCGTTGGTCGCCTGGATACGAGCTACGCGCCTCCGCCGCCCCTCCTCGCGACCGGCCATCGGCGATGTCGCCATCGGGACGGTCGTCAATTTTCTCGATACCCTTGGCATCGGCTCGTACGCGCAGATCACCTCCCTCTTCAAGCTGCGCGGGCGCCCGGCTGACGACCTGATCCCCGGCACCATGAACGTCGGCAGTGCCATTCCCTCTTTTTTCGGCGCCTTCCTCTTCATCATCTCCATCAAGGTCGACCCGGTGCTCCTGTTCACGATGATCGCAAGTTCCGGCCTTGGAGCATGGTTCGGCGCAGGTATCGTCAGCCGGATGTCCAAGAGGCACATCCAGTTGTTCATGGGCTGCGCCCTTCTGGTGGCGGCAGGCTTTCTGATCCTCGGACTTCTTGGCCTCGCCCCTGCTTCCGGTACCGCGATGTCGCTCGAGGGCTGGCGGTTTTTCCTCGCCGTCGCCGCGAATTTCGTCTTGGGCGCACTGATGTGCATCGGCATCGGCAACTACGCCCCCAGCATGGTCCTGCTGTCATTCCTCGGCATGCATCCCATCGCCGCCTATCCGATCATGATCGGCAGTGACGGCCTGATCATCCCGGTTGCCAGCATCGCGTTCGTGCGTTCCGGCCGCTTCGACCATTCCGTCGCGGTGGGTCTCGTCCTCGGCGGCATCCTCGGCACCTTTCTGGCCTTTCCATTGGTCACCGCAATCGCCGGCCATCTGGATGCCATGCGCGGCCTTGTGGTCGCTGTCGTCCTGTACGCGGCGATATCGATGCTGCGGGCTGCGGGCCTTCCGCGTGCGGCGCGGTGAAGGCCTGCCACGGAGGCTTCATCCGGCCGTGCTATAAGTCCGCCACGGAGCGATTCTGAAGGTTGCCAAGCGCCCCTATGCCGTCCATCTACGAACGAAACCGCCTGCGCCGATCGCTGATCCAGCTTGCAAGCGTGCTTGTGCTGATGCTCCTGGCCTGTGGCCTGATCAGCCTTTTTTCGTTGTGGTCCATGCAGCGGCTGTACGCGCAGGCTCAGGCCAGGCAGGAAAGTCTCCTGGCGGCGGTGAACGATGCCCGATCCGCTCAGGTGGCGTTCAAAATAGAAGTCCAGAGTTGGAAGAACCTGCTGCTTCGCGGCGATGTCGAGGTTGACTATGCGGCCGCTCTGGGCGATTTAAAAAGGGCGGAAACGGCAACCACGAGCCACCTGAAGGCCACGGCAGACTGGGCCACATCGGCCGGCAACAGTGCAGTGGCAGACGACATAACCCACCTGCTCGCAGAGCATGCGACCGTTGGCCGGGCCTATCGTGACGCCTTGCCCGTCTCCGGCCAGATGGCCCGGCTACGCAACGTTGCAGACACTGCTGTCAGAGGCGTTGATCGACCGCTGAACGAAGCACTGGACCGCCTTGTCGAGAACATGCTCGAGGTAAACCGCGCCAACCGGGAACAGGCGGAAAGGTCCGGCCGTCAGCGCTTTGATCTCCTGTCGCATCTGATATGGCTTTCGCTCGGGGCCTCGCTTGCGCTGGTCAGCGTGCTGCTGTGGCGCACACTTCGCGATCCGGCTCTGCGCAGATGAATGCCGCAGCCTCCACCTGCGCAGGACTTGGCCTTTTTTTCACTGGGATGCGGCTGATTGCCTCACACCTGCGCGATATCGCCTCTGGCAGCGTTCGGGAACTCGTGACACGGGCCGCCAGACATCCGCTTCTGGCGCCATTGGCCGGCTTCCTCACTGGCGCAGTGACCCAGTCGACCAGTGCGGCAACTTTTATCGCGACCGGCCTTGTGACCGCACGGGCGCTGTCGATTGCGCTCGCCATGTCGATGCTGGCGTGGGCCAACGCGGGAACTTCTGCCCTCGTATTGCTCGCATCATTCGATTCACACACGGTCGCGCTCTATTCACTCGCGCTCATCGGACTCGCGTTTTTCAACGGTCTGGACGTCGATCAGCGTCTCAGGCATCTGGTCTATGCGCTCCTCGGCCTTGGACTTCTCCTGCTCGGCCTAAGTCTGGTCCGGGATGCCGTCAACGAAGTCCGCGCTGACTTCTGGATCCATGAATTCGTCGAATTCACCGCATCCGGCCCGGGAGTGGCGCTTCTGTCTGGTTTTGTCCTTGCGATCGCCTTCCAGTCGTCTTCCATCGTCACGGCGCTCGCATTGCCCCTTGTCAGCGAAGGTCTCCTGAACCTGCATGGCATGAGCCTCCTCATTCTTGGCGCTTGCGCAGGTTCGGGCACGGCAGTCGTTCTGGTTGCCTCGGGCATGGAAGGCCCGGCCCGCCAGTTGGCCTTGACACAAGGTCTCGTGCGGTCTCTTTCCTCCGCCCTGCTGCTGCCACTGGTCTTGGCCGAAGGTGCCGGACTCTCCGTAGGTCCGTCGACAGCAGCACGTATGATCACCTCGCATCCGACCCTGCAGGTCGGTCTGGTATTCCTGGCCGTACAGATAGCAGGGATTCTGGTGGCCCGCGCCCTGCGCTCGCCCATCCTTGCCATGGCGAAGCGATTCGCCCCGGAAACGCCCGCCGAGGCGCTGTCAAGGCCAGCGTACCTCTACGACGAAGCCGCAGCCGATCCGAGCACCGCCTTCACACTGCTGCGCCTCGAGCACATACGGCTTGTGAGAGCATTGCCAGACTACCTTGAAGACCTCCGCGTCGAGGCGGAACGCACTCCCGACGCACCTCCTCTTGAAGTCAGGGCGGCCGCGACCGTCGCGGTTCTGGGTCAAATGGATGAATTTATCCTCGACCTTACCCGGTCGAGCCCCGAGGTCGCCACGGAACGGCTTTTCGACATACGACGCCGCCTCGGGGATCTTGCCGACCTTCACAAGACACTGGAGCGGTTCGTCGTCCGCCTGAAGGGAATTCCCTGGGGCGCGCGACCGGAATTTGCTGCGGCATTGGTCGAGGGACTGCACGCCCTTTTGGTGGTGGTGACCGAAGCGAGCGAAGAGAACGGCGAGGACGCTCGCCAACTTGTCGCGGAACTGACGGGGGAACACGGGGCGCTGGTCGATCGTGTCCGTCGCGAGCTATTGTCCGGCTCACCCTCGATTGCCGGTCAGGACCAGATACTCGATGCGGTCCTCGCGCTGGAACGCCTGCTGTGGATCCTGCGGGAGCGCTCACCGCTCCCGCCAGAGCAGGCGGCGGCTCCCGCACGGAACCGTCCCGGCGAGGGGGCGGAGGGAGTGTTAACCTGACGCAAAGCCACTCATGGAAACTCCTTATGGGCGCATTTCGTTGCTTGATGCCGGTCGTCTTTGCGCTGCTGACCACCACCCAAGCCATGTCGAAAGAGGTTCCCTTCGACACGCTGATCCTGAATGCCCACGTGATCGACGGCTCAGGATCCCCTTGGTACCGAGCAGACATCGGAATCCGTGCCGGGCACATCGCCGCGATCGGCACTCTCAAAAATGCGCCCACGCGCCGACAGATTGATGCGCGAGGACGGGTGGTCGCACCTGGCTTCATCGACATGCTTGGCCAGTCGGAATACACCATCCTTGTGGATCCGCGGCTTCCATCCAAAATCTATCAGGGCATCACGACCGAAATCACGGGGGAAGGCAACTCGCCTGCGCCTGCCATCGGCACTGCTGCCGCTGATCTACGGCATGAACTTGCCCGATTCGGCCTGACGCCAGACTGGACGGATTTCGACGGGTATTTCGCTCGGCTTGAACGCCAGGGCATCGGCATCAACCTGGCCTCCTATGTCGGCGCAACGGCAGTCCGCAAGGCAGTGATCGGCAATGACGATCGCCGGGCGACGGCGGCGGAATTAAGCCAGATGCGTGCATTGGTACGGACCGCCATGCGACAAGGCGCGCGTGGCGTGTCTTCCTCTCTTGAATACGCGCCAGCCCCTTACGCATCCACCGAGGAACTGGTCGCCCTGGCCGGGGAAGCAGCACAGGCGGGCGGGATTTACGCCACGCATATGCGTTCAGAGGGGGACGGCATGGATGCGGCATTGGATGAGACACTGCGCATCGCCCGTGAAGCGCAGATTCCGGTAGAGATCTGGCACCTCAAAATCGCAGGCCGGTCAAACTGGGGGAAAATGCCGTCCGTTGTCGAGCGTATCAATGCCGCACGCGCGCAGGGTCTCGACATTGCAGCGGATACCTACGCCTACACCGCCTGGTTCAACGACATGTCGGCCTTCGTGCCGCCCTGGGCGCACGACGGAGGCAAGGAAAGGCTCCTCGCGAGACTGAAGGATCCTGCAACTAGGGCGCGGATCAAGGCCGACATGTTGAAGCCAAGCTCGGAATGGGACAACGAATGGCATGAAGTGACAGGGCCGGAGGGCATTCTCGTGGGCGTCGTGCACAATCCGGCACTGAAATCGCTGCAGGGGCAGACTATCCGGGAGATCGCAACGGCCCGCAACACGGATCCGATTGATACCTTGCTCGACATTCTTGCCGACGACGATGCGGCATCCGAGTGTGCGGTGTTCGGCATGGACGAGGCAGATGTGGCCCTTGCGCTTCGTCAGCCATGGACATCCATCAACAACGACAGCTCGGGCGCCTCGACGGAAAGTCTGCTCGGTTCATTCCACCCGCATCCGCGCGCTTTCGGGACGTTTCCGCGCATCCTGCGCAAATACGTACGCGAGGAAAATCTTCTCTCCCTGGAAGATGCGATCAGGAAATTCTCCGCCCTTCCGGCCGCCCGGATGCGTATCACGGATCGTGGCCTTGTGAAGACCGGGCTTTGGGCCGACCTTGTCATGTTCGACCCCGCCTTGGTCACCGACCTTGCCACCTTCGCCTCGCCCAACCAACTATCCAAAGGGATGGACTGGGTTCTGGTGAACGGCGAGGCGGTCATAGCGGAAGGCAAAATGACCGGCGCGAAACCCGGGCGTGTCCTGCGCGGGCCTGGTTACCAATCAGTTTCGAAACACTGATTCCTTAAAACCTCGGGAGGAACACATGACCACAGCTTTCTGGTGTGTATTGATCGCAGGTCTTCTGCCCTATCTGGCCACGGGGATCGCCAAGGCGGGCGGAGGCTATGACAACCGGGCACCGCGTGAATGGTTGGCCCGGCAGACCGGACGAAGTTCACGAGCGAACGCGGCCCAGGAAAATTCATTCGAAGCCTTTCCGTTCTTCGCAGCTGCCGTTTGCGTCGCTGCCCTTGCCCATGCGCCCCAGGCCAAAGTGGACCAGTACGCGGAACTCTTCGTCGCGGCACGGGTCCTGTACATTCTGGCCTATGTGTTTGATCAAGCCCTGCTGAGGTCCCTGGTTTGGGTCGTCGGCATCGGCTCGGTCATCGCAATTTTTTGTGCCGCATAAGCGGCGACAGTCTGGAGTTATTACGATGCGATTCATCCCTTTCGCCGCACTGGCACTGACCGCCTTGGGCGTTGGCACAGCAACGGCACACGAGATGCTGACCAAGGCAGAACAGGCAAACGGCTACCGACATGGACTCTACGGCGCGATCGCCTGGAACTTCGGCCCCATCAACGCGATGGCGCAGGGCAAGGTGCCTTTCAACAAGGACGAGGCGATCGTTCGTGCAGCAAGGATTGCGGCATTGGCTGAAATGCTGCCAGAAGCATTTCCGGAGGGGTCCGCCGTCAAGGGAAAAAGCGAGGCCAAGGCGGCCATCTGGGAACATCGCGCCGAATTCGATGCACTACTGAAGAAATTCATTGTCAAGGCAAATGCCTTGAACGACGGCGCAAAATCGGCCGATGCGGAACGGCTCAAGTCACTGGTCATGGACACCCGGGCTGTATGCAAGGAGTGTCACGAGAAGTACAAGGAAGACTGATCTACATCAGTACGTCGGGCAGTGGCGGCGCGATTTTGATCAGACCGATCAACGCGCCGGCGCACAGCGCCAGGATAGCGGCCGCGCGGAGCCACCGGTGGCCGTCAATCGCATCCTCAGGTCTGGTTCCTGGGCGCATGCCCGTCAGCATCGGCCGGACCAGATCCTCTTTCAGGACCACGCGGTATGCGATCACGGCCAGCACATGAACGGCGATGGCCGCAAGCAACAGATTGGCGACTGCTTCGTGCAATTCTGTCAATTGCTTGCTGGTCGCATGGGTCACCCACCCGTACAGCCATCCGGCAGCATCGGTTTCATCATTGGCAAATAGGCCGAGGCCGGCCTGAAGGCAAGCGCCACCGCCACCGTCAAGCTGTCCGCCGGGGTCAAGGGCACCCTGACGGCGCAGCGGGTCGAGACCCTGACACGCTACGGTCTCACCGACACCCTGACCGCGAAATTGGGCTCACGCGCCGCCGCCGAAGCGGAGGTCCACCGCACCGCCTCCGCCTGGGCTGACATCTTCGACGCCAACTCCCTGTTCATCCTGGGCCGCGCCCTGGAAACGTTCGACGTCACCGGACAATTGGACCGGATCAAGGTCCCCGTCCTCT
>CAXBRZ010000144.1:0-6625 GCA_963978075.1 uncultured bacterium
GAAAGAGCGCCGCGCCGACCGGATTGGTCGCGCCATAGGACAGGTCCGTCCGCGCATCCGCGCTCTGGTGTGCCACCGAACGGATCGACAAACCGGTGTGACGTACGCCCCCCGACACCTGCCACCGCGGCGACACAGACCACTGCGCCTGCAGATACTCGTCGAGGCTCTTTACGCGGTTCGTTTCATTGCGGCGCAACGCGCCCTCGACCCCAAGCGTGGTGCCGACAAAGTTGAGATAGCCGCGGCGCTCTTCGTCAAGACCCTCCGCCACGACACCCAGCGTCAGCGTCAGCGGCGCGCCGGCGAGTGACTGCCGCGTCTGCACGCGCCACTCCGCGCCCCGGTAGCGCCGGTCAAGGTCAATGACGCCACCCGGATGCGTCGCAAGGGCCTGCACGGACTTCAGGATCGCCTGGTATTGCGTCGAATGGCGCTGCCCGGCGTAGGCACTCAACGTCATGCGCCATTGGTCGTTGAGCGCGGACTCCAGCGTCGCGCCGGCCTGCTGCTGGCGCAGTTGCTTGCGTGTGTTGTAGACGATCGCGTTGGTGCCGGCCTGCGAAGGATCACTCGCCCATTGCGCGGCGGTGAGCCCGAGCGGGTCCTGCACTTCCGGTGTTTCGATGGCATTGGCGACCAGCGTCAGGCGCGTGCGCGGCGACAGGTCAAGGCGCCACTTGGCGTTTGCGGTGGAACGGGCCGCCGCGCTGTGCGCACGGTAGCCGTCGGTCCTGAAGTGCGCCAGATTGACGATCCAGTTCGAGCCGGCCTGTCCGTCTCCCGCGCTCAGGGCGTAGCGTCGAAATCCATCGCTGCCCACTTCGCCGGTCACCCGGCCGCCGAATCCCGGTCCCGCCTCGGCGGTGGTGATCGCAAGGACGCCGCCGGAGGCGTTGCCATACAGGGCCGAGAACGGGCCGCGCAGCACCTCGACACGATCGGCGCCGGCAAGGTCGAAATGCGAGTACTGCCCCTGCCCGTCCGGCAGTGTCGCGGGAATCCCGTCCGCGTACAGGCGGATGCCGCGCGCGCCGAAGGCCGAGCGCGCACCGAAGCCACGCAGCGAGACCTGCAGGTCCTGCGCATAGTTGCCGCGCGTCTGTGCCGACAGGCCCGGCACCGCCGCCAACGCCTCGGAGAGGTTTACGCCAGCGCTGTGCCGGTAGGCCTCGCCGTCGACCCGGCTGACGGAGGCGGGCACCTCCAGCATCGGTTGCGATTCGCGCGCCGCGAGGACGGTGACATCGTCAACGACGGCCTCATCGGCAAGCGCAGGCAGCGCGGCAACGAGCAGCATTCCCATGACGAACATCCGGTTTTGCATCAGGCCGTCTCCTCCAGCGCAGTTTCGTCAGCCTCTTCGCCAAGGAAGCCACCGGTCTGGTGTTCCCACAGGCGGGCATACAGTCCACCGCGTGCCAGCAGCGTCGCGTGATCACCCTCCTCCACCACCCGCCCGTGATCCAGCACGACCAGGCGATCCATGGCGGCGATGGTCGAGAGGCGATGTGCGATCGCGATCACCGTCTTGCCCTCCATCAGCTTGTAAAGGCTCTCCTGGATGGCCGCCTCCGCCTCGCTGTCGAGCGCGCTCGTCGCCTCGTCAAGCAGCAGGATCGGCGCATCCTTGAGCATCACGCGTGCGATGGCGATGCGCTGGCGCTGCCCGCCGGAAAGCTTCACGCCGCGTTCACCCACGTGCGCGTCATAGCCACGGCGGCCCTTGGCATCGGAAAGATGCTCAATGAAGCCCGCGGCTTCCGCCCGTTCGGCGGCCCGCACCATCTCCTCGTCGCTGGCCTCCGGTCGGCCATAGACAATGTTGTCGCGCACGGAACGGTGCAGCAGGGAGGTGTCCTGCGTCACCATGCCGATCGAGGCCCGCAGGCTTTCCTGCGTTACGCCCGCGATGTCGGTCCCGTCGATCCTGATCCGGCCGGCATTGAGGTCGTAGAACCTGAGGAGCAGGTTCACAAGCGTGCTCTTGCCCGCGCCCGAACGGCCGACCAGGCCCACCTTTTCACCCGGCCGGACCGAGAGGTTGAAGTTGGCAAAGACCGGCACGGACCGCGCGTCGCCCCTCCCATAGGCAAAGGTCACCTGATCGAAGTGCACCGCCCCTGCACCGACGACGAGCGGGACCGCATCATCGCGATCGACCACCGTGCGCGGCGCCGAGAGGATGCCTATGCCGTCCTGCACGGTGCCGAGCTGCTCGAAAAGACCCGCCATCTCCCACATGACCCAATGCGAAATCCCGTTCAGGCGCAGCGCCATCGCCGTCGCGGCCGCCACGCCGCCGATGCCGAGCACACCGCGGCTCCACAGCAGCAACGCCATCACGGCGGTGCCGGAGACCAAGAGCATGCTGAGCGCGTGGTTGACCACCTCGAAGGAGGTCACCATCCGCATCTGCCGATAGACGGTCGCGAGGAACTCGGCCATCGCCCCGCGTGCATAGTCCCCTTCGCGACGTGCGTGCGAGAACAGCTTCACCGTCGCGATGTTGGTGTAGGCATCGGTAATGCGGCCCGTCATCATGGATCTCGCATCCGCCTGCGCGGCGCCCACCTTCGCGAGGCGCGGCACAAACCAGCGGCAGGTGATTCCATAGGCCAAGAGCCAGCCGCCAAACGGAATCAGCAGCGCCGTGTGGAAGTCGCCCACCACCCACAGCACCGTCGCAAAATAAAGCGCGATGTAGACGAGGATGTCGGTGACGATGAACCACGCGTCGCGTACGGCGAGCGCCGTCTGCATCACCTTGGTCGCGACGCGGCCGGCGAACTCGTCCTGGTAGAACGCGAGGCTCTGCGCCAGCATGCGGCGGTGGAAATCCCACCTCAATCTCATGGCGAAGTTGCCCGCGAGCCCTTGGCGGCGCACGAGACTCTGGTAACCGACGAGCGGAATGCTGGCGACCAGGATGGCGCCGAACACCATCATGGTGTCGCGCTCGGTTGCGAACAGACGCACGCGGTCGACCGTCGCCAGCCAATCGACAAGGTGGCCCAGCATGCGAAAGAGCAGCGCCTCGAAGATGCCGATCGCGGCGGTCGAGAGCGTCATGAAGAGAATCTGACGACGCACGCCGCGCGTGCACGCCCACAAGAACGCGACGAGCCGCGTCGGCAGATGCTTCAACGGCGTCTGCGGATAGGGATCGACCACCTGTTCAAAACGCCGGAACATCGTTCACTCCGGGCCCATCCAGAGGGCCCGCCTGCTGCAATTTGGGTGAGGTTCGCGCGCCTGCCGGCCGTACGACAATCCCGGGTACGGGTACAGGCACCCGACGGTATCGCCGGCGCGGTCACGAACGTTATGATTGTCGCATACGCTTCGCGCCGGCAGCACGGGAAATGGGCCCCTCGACGGACGGTCACCTGTCTGTGTTATTCCGCTCACCTTTGATCCCTCATCCAGGCTCGCCGCTGACATGTCCATGCCCATGACCCGCCTACTGCTCGTCACCCTCCTGCTGGCCGCCGCACGAGCACCGGCTGACGAGGTGACGCCGGATCTGACTCTGCATGGGCAATTGACCTGGACGACGCAGCACGTGGGGGAGTTCGCGAGCCCGTACGCGGGGCCGAACAGCCTTCATCCCCACCAGACCCGGTCCACGGCGGACGCAACGCTGTACGGTGGATGGCGCATGGGTGAGTCCACCGAGGCATGGCTCAACCTGGAACTCGACCAGGGCTTTGGCCTCGACAATACGCTCGGGGCGGCAGGCTTTCCCTCCGGCGAGGCCTACAAGGTGGGCCGGCAGAGGCCCTACCTTCGCCTGCCGCGCGCCTTCATTCGACATACGCTCAACACGGGATCCATGGACCCGCAGGTCGAAGCCGATGCGAACCAGTTCGGGGGCCCGCGCTCGGCGCAGAGGTGGGTGCTGACCGTCGGCAAGTTCGGCGTGACCGACGTGTTCGATGCCAGCCAGTACGCCCACGATCCACGCCATGATTTCCTCAACTGGACCGCGATCGATGCCGGCAGCTTCGACTACGCGGCCGATGCCTGGGGATTTACGGTGGGTGCCGCCTTGGAGCGCTACGCGGGCGACTGGGTCGCGCGGGTGGGTCTTTTTGACCTGTCGACGGTGCCGAATTCGGCCCACCTGACACCGGGTCTGCACCAGTTCCAGTGGGTGGCGGAACTGGAGCGGCGCCTCGCCGTGCAAGGTCACGAGGGCAAACTGCTCCTGACAGCCTACGAAAGCCGTGGTGCCATGGGGCGCCTCGCGGACGCCTTGGCCCAAGCGGCCCTGACCGGTCAGCCGCCCGACGTGGCCTCGGTCCGACACTACGGGCACCGGCTCGGGATCAGCGCACTGGCGGAAGTCGCCCTCTCGCCCACCTTCGGTGCATTCGCCCGCGCCGGCAGTGCCGACGGTCGGGTCGAAGCCTACGAGTTCACGGATGTCGACCGGTCACTTGCCCTCGGACTGTCCGCCGCAGGCAAAGGCTGGCATCGGGACGGTGATGGCGCGGGCCTCGTCTGGATGCGCAATGACCTCTCGTCGGAGCGTACGCGGTACCTCGCCGCCGGGGGACTTGGCATCCTGATCGGCGACGGGTCCTTGCCACACCCGGGCAGCGAACGCATCGCGGAGTTGTACTACGCGCTCGGCATCGCCCCGGGCACCACGCTCACGCTCGACCTGCAGGACATCCGCAATCCCGCCTACAACCGTGACCGCGGGCCCATACGCGTCGCGGGCCTCAGGCTGCACGCGCAGTTCTAGGGTCGGGCGCGGTCAGCTCCAGTCGCCGCCGCCCCCGCCGCCATCGGAGAAGCCGCCACCGTCATCCCATCCGCCGGAGACCCCGAAATCGTTGCCGCCCATGTCGGCATTGGGATCGACGTAGGCCTGCTGGCCGGGATCGACGTAGTCCGGGTGACCCGGCTCGAGAAAGCGCCGCGCCAGCGCCTCGCCGGCCACAATGCCCGCGCCGACGGCAAGGCCGGAGGCCACATTGCCCATCAGGCCGGAGCCCTGGTTCATGACGCCCGGACCGTAACCGTAACCCGGCCCGCCCATGGGCATCGGTCCACCGGGACCCATGCCCTGACCCATGCCGGGGCCATAGTTCGGCGGCATCACGACCTGCTGGCGGCGGCGCAGAAGCAGGACGACGAGCACGACGGCACCGACCAGCAGCAGGAGGATGCCCCAGGGAAAGCCGCGACTCGCGCCAGGCACCCGGTCGGCACGCATCCTGCCGCCGGACTGCAGCCCCGCGCGCAGTTCTTCCACCGCCCGCGGGTTCACATTGGGCAGACCGGGCGCGAGTTCCTCGGCCTTGGAGAACTCCGCGCGCGCACGATCGAGATGTCCGGCGCGGTATTCCACCTCGGCGCTCACGAAATGCGCCTTGGCACTGGTCGGGTGCTCGGCGAGCACCTGCTGCATCATGGCTTCGGCATCGGCCACGCGGCCACTGCGGGTGGCCTGGTAGACCTCGTCCAGCGTCGGACTGGCCGCGAATACGGCGCCAGTCAGCATCAGGGCGACGATGGCCACCGAACGGACGACAAACTGTTTGCTCACGCTACTCTCCCGTAGAGATCGGTCCACCCTTTGGACCGGATTGGCTCAGGACGGTTCCCGCCCCGCGACGGTTACCGCCGCCGAGGCAGACATGGGGATGACCTTTGGGGATTCTAGGTCAGATCGGTGACAAAACGGCGTCCGCTACGCCAGACCGCCGGGTGCAGGCGACAAGCGGCGGCTGGCCCTACCGGATGAGCGCGGCAAGGTCGGCGGCCGAGAGGTGGGCGCGGGCCTTGTCGAGTTTGGTGTAGACGTCCTCGTAACCGGTCGCCACACCGTCCGGGTCGACATAGGTGTAGCCGCCGCTGACGTGAAAGAGCGTGACCATTTCCGCGCCACCCTCGACGACCAGCGTATGCGTCTCTCCCGGCGGTTCGAACACATAGTCGCCGGCCCTGGCCGTCCAATCGTGCTCGAGATAGCGCCAGGTACCGCGCAGCGTAAAGGCGTGCACCGCACCGCTGTGGCGGTGGCGTGACACCACCCCCTGCGCGCGCACGCGCAGCAGGTTGACGTAGTAGCCCCCACTGACACCGAACACGAGCGGCCGAAACCAGACGCCTTCCGCCTGCGGCACCCAAAGACCTCCGTCAAGGTCGAGCGCGCCGGGCGTGAAAATCTCCGGCGGCATCGCGAACGGCTGCGGCAGACGGTAGGGAACGGCCTCTGCGCTCATCGGAGTCCTCCGGCAATGTCCGGGTCCGCCGGACCCGCTTCAGAACGTGAAACGGCCCCGCGCGGCGATCGCGCCGAGGGGCAGGCGCTGCGACGGCACTTCGCGTTCGGCAAGTGCGGCAGGCAGCGCATCCCTCGGCCCCTGCCGCCCGACGGCAAAGACGGCGTCCACATGATAATCGGCAGGGGCGCCGATCGTCGCCTGCAGCGCGTCGAAATCGACGCCCCCCATGGCGTGGGTGCTCCAGCCGGTGAGCGACGCCTCCAGCGCGACACTCATCCAAGCCGCACCGGCGTCGAAGGAGTGCGAGCGGTTCGGCTGGACGGAACCGGTGGCCGGGGAGACGAGTTGCGTGTGCGACAGCAGCACAACGAGCGCCGCCGCCC
>CAXBRZ010000145.1:0-6574 GCA_963978075.1 uncultured bacterium
ACTGGAGATCGAGCACGAAGAACTGTCGGAGTTCCATGTCGTGGAGGACATGAGAATTCGAAAGCATCGGATGCTGGCCCAGTCCTCCGCCGTCGTCGCATTGCCAGGCGGCTGCGGAACTTTCGAGGAACTGATGGAGGCGATCACCCTTCGGAAACTCGGTGTCCACTCCCATCCTATCTATATCATCAATACCGAGGGTTACTACGATCCGCTTCTTGCGTTGTTTGAAGGTGCAGAAAAAGCCGGATTTTTCGCCCGGTCATCAAAATACTTTTCCGTTGTCGCGACAGCTGCCGAGGCGGTAGCAGCGCTGCAACAGGAGCTTCGGTCGTGAAAAATTTGCCGTCGGTGATGATCCGTCTTGCGGAAAAGACTGACCTTGAATTCATCGTTCGGACAGAGCGAATCGAGGGATATGAGGAACTGACGGCACGCTGGACCATCGAAGAGCATGAAATCGCATACTCGCGCCCGGACACGCGCTATCTGGTCGGGCAGAACGTATCCGGAGCTGCGATCGGATTCATCATTCTGCAGCCCTTTGACGACCCTCATGAGGGAACCAAGATCAAGCGCATCGTCGTCGAGCGCCCCGGGCAGGGAATTGGACGTGCGCTGCTCGAGGCGGCTTTCACGTGGATTTACCAGCGTACGCAGTCTCCGCGAATCTGGTTGGACGTCTTTGTCCACAATACCCGAGCGGTAGCTGCGTATCGCGCCGCTGGAATGAGCCTTGATGGGGTCCTGCGTGCTGCATATCGGCTCCCGGACGGCCGACGTGTGGATCGTCACGTCATGTCGTTGCTGAGGGAAGAATGGCAAGGCGGCTAGTTCTGGCGGCACTGACCGTGTTCGCGGCCGCGGGTCTTCGGGCCGAGGTGCCCGAAGTGGTGACCCGTATTCCGACCCATGAGCTTGTGGTTGCGCTGACGTTTGATGCCTGCCAGGCAGACAAAGTCGCGCACCTTGACGCAGGCATTCTCGCGGTGCTGGAGCAGCACCCGGTGCCTTTTACCGTTTTCGCCGGTGGGAAGTTCGTGCGTTCCAACACGGCTGCGGTGGCCGCCTTGGCACGTCTTCCTGGAGTCCACGTGGAAAATCATTCCTGGAGTCATCCGCGCGATATGCGGTTGCTGTCCGATGAAGACGTGGAGTCCGAGATCCGTCGTACAGATGAGGAGATTGAAGCCGTGACCGGCCGACGCCCGGTGCTGATGCGGTTTCCGGGAGGCAACGTGGATGAGCGGTTGGTGAGGATCGCGAAAGCCATGGGTCACGAAGTCGTTCACTGGCGCTGGGCAGAGGGTGACCCGGCGCGCGCCATTGATGCTTCCATGCTGATCTCTCAGACTCTGGAGCGCGTTCGTCTTGGCGACATCCTGATTTTTCACATCAACGGCCGCGGCTGGCATACCGCGGAAGCGCTTCCCGACCTGATGAAACGGCTGGAAGAACGCGGCTACCGGTTTGTGGATCTCGAGGCGTTCCTCGCGCCGACTGCACCATTGGATCCCAAGGAAGAGAGGAAGCGGAGATAATCCGCCGCAACCCTGTCTGGTGCTTCTACCATCGGTAAGTGACCGATGCCTGGCAAGCGGATAACCGTATTCCGTGTAAACACGGCGCACTGTTCTGAAATGCACTCGGGACTCAAAATCCGGTCCTCTTCTCCCCAGACGATCAAGGTGGGTACATCCATACGGTCGCGCAGTGGAGTGAGGTCATCGTCGGGCTGGTTGATGAGATCCGCAATCTTCGAATGAAGGTCAGCGAGGTTTATCGCTCGAGCGGCGTAGCGTCGACGCAGCGACGCCGGCAACCAAAATGGCCGAGCCGACACAAGCCGCAGACATTCGTCAAAGTCTTCCCTTGTCCGGATGATGAGTGGCAACCGGCCCGTACGGCGGTGCAATTCGAACATTTCGGAATTTCGCGAGGATGCGCAGCCCAATGCGTCCAGAAGCCATAGCGACCGGACCTGCGTCGGACGCAACTGAGCAAGACGCGCGGCGATGAATCCCCCCATTGAGTTCCCGCCCACATGCACCGGGCCCGTCGGAAGGGAATCCAGAAATAGCGCGATCCGGCGCGCCTGCGAGCGGATGTCATATGACTGGCCCGGGTCCTTTTCGGCCTCGCCGAATCCCGGGAGGTCTGGGATTACGAGGTGGAAATGATGTCTCAGGCGCGCCGCAACTCGCGCGAAGTTGTACGCATCGCCGCCGAAACCGTGAATCAGCAGAACGGTCGGTCCTTGGCCGCCATGCAGATAGGGGATCGATATCCCATCAACTCTGGTAACGGATCTCTTGAGTCCGCTACGGTATCTTTCAATCGCGAGCCAGAAATCAGCAAGGCGGGATGAGAACGTCACGGCCACGACTCACGGATTCCGCTATTCAAAAACGTAATCGCTGAAATCGGGATGCCGGAGCGCGTATCGGTACTGCGTGAGATATCCAGGGAAGGTTCCAAGGACACGCCCATCCTCCGCCTTGTACCAGCTCGCGCACCTCGGTGAGGCCCATACGGTTTTGGAAAGTCGTCTCTGCAGGTCCTCATTATGAGCGATGAGGGCAGCGTGGCGGATCGCCATGGAGGTTGCATGGCGTGATTCAATTTCCCCAAGACAGCGGACGATGTAATCAGCCTGTGCCTCGATGGGTATGAGAACCGAGGTATGACCGGTGCCGGTATTGGGTCCAAGGAGCAGCCAGAAGTTGGGGAAACCGTCGACGACTGTACCGTGATAGGCCTCCGGACCCCTTGCCCAGCGCTGCGCGAGGGTGTCGCCGGCCGGCCCTTGGATATGCACACCAGCCAGAGGTGCGAGCGTGTCGAACCCCGTCGCACAGATCACGACGTCTGCCGGATGGAGACTTCCGTCGCTGTCAACCACTCCGGTTGCCGCAAAACCGGCGGCTTTCCCGTGCAGTCGGACATTTGGCTGCTGCAGGGCAGGATAATAAGAATCGGAGAGAAGCACTCGCTTGCACCCGGCCGGATAATCCGGCGTGAGTTGTGTTCTCAAATCCAGATCCGCAACCTGCATGCGCAGATGACGGGTGGCGATCCAGCGGAGAATTTTGGGCATCAGACCGTGTAATCGAAACGCGGGAAACGCCGCCTCGGTACCAAGATACAGGGCCCAACGATAGAGTCGGCCGATGAAGGACACACCCAGGCACCGACGCAGCCATGGTGGGTAAGGCCGGTCTCCTCGTGGTATGACCCATGACGGCGTACGCTGATACACATCCAGGTGCGCGACTGCAGGTGCAATCGCAGGAATCACCTGTACCGCGCTTGCTGCAGAACCCACGATGGCGACCCGTCGGCCCGTCAGGGTTACTAAGGCATCCCAGCGGGCCGTGTGGAGGACCGGACCTTCGAATGCCTCGATGCCCTCAGGAAGGCGCGGACGATGCAGTGGCCCCATGCTGGCCACGAAATGGCGGGCACTGAGGACTTCTCCTCGTTGGGTCCGGATACGCCAACGTTTTGCAGTGACATCGTAAATGGCGCTTTCTATCCGTGTGCCCAGTCGCAGGTGGCTGCCAAGGCCGAACCGCTCGACACAATCTGCGGCATATCGCTGGATCTCATCGCCGCTTGCATACACCCGCGACCAGTTGGGATTGGGGGCGAAAGAAAAGCAGTACAAATGCGAGGGTACGTCGCACTGTGCGCCCGGGTAACGGTTATGCCACCAGGTTCCGCCGATTCCTTCGGCCTCCTCAAGAATCAGAAAATCCGGACGTCCTGCCCGCATCAGCGCGGCGCCCATGGCGATTCCGGACATTCCGGCGCCCAGAATCACGACATCATGATCCAGGCTGCCGGCGAGACTCATGGTTTCGAGCCCGCCAGTGGTCGACCGGTGGCGGTGGCACGTACCGTGAGTTCTGCCACGTAGTCGCCTCCAGCGCCCATATGCGCGCGCTGTTCGCGCTGTTCAAGTCGGACGGCGGGACTGGAGGCTCCCGCCCGTACTGCGGCCGCCAGTGCAAGTTCGGTAGCAACACGCCGTGCATGGCCGACCGCTTCCTCGAGATCCGCATAATCTTTCGACAGGGCCGGATCATGCACCCGGTACACCTTGAACGAGGGTTGATTGACGAGTACTTCGACTGTCTCGGAAACCACGCCCGCGACGGCTCCGACTGCGTTGCAGACACCCGCGTGGGCCGGAACATGAAGTTCACAGCCGATTCGGCTGGCTATGTCGGAATAGTAGGCCGCCACCGGCGCACCGATCGCGACCAACGGTACTGCCAATGCAAGATTCGCCTGCACGAGGGTCGAGAATTCGCGGCCACTGAGGGTGTCTTCCATCAAACGGTCGCCGAGAATGCCCCAGCGTCCCGCCTTACTGTCGATGCCCGGGTCATGCGCCAGCGCAGTTTGCAGCACGATCCGTCCCGATTCCCGGACCACATATTCATGGGTGCGTTGCGCAATCTCTGTTTCGCTGGGCGTGCGGTCGAGGGCCCGTCCGTTGCGCTCGACAACCGCGAGAATTCTTGCGGCCAGTTCGGCGGCTTCCCGCGACCAGCTTGTCTGCACACCCAGCACATGCATGGCATCGCTAGGGGTGAAGCCGGCAATGGTGGCGAGCCTTGCATCGGCCAGTCTTCGCAGCGCGGCCAGGCTGGTCTGGTTTCGACAGAAATTCGAGACACGCTTCGGCTCATCGGTCAGTGCATTCCAGGTGCGCCGCTCGAGTCCGTCAGCATGGGATGGAAGCTGGCTGCCGGGGTTGCGGTAGGCGTAGAGCGTCGGAAAGTCCGGGAGTCGATCCTGAACGCTGAGCGCCCTCAGGTCCTGCAGTACGTCGGGGAACTGGGTCGCCAATAGACTCAGCGAGGTGACCTTTCGTGGACCCACGCGCAACTTGAGATCGCGGTCGAAGTCCACCTCGCTGTCCCCGCCAAGGCCCATCGTTCTTACGTCGACGGCTTCCACCATCGTGCGCCAGCCTCCGATGAGTGCGCCGTCGGCGCTGACACGCGGGCGGCCATGCTCGACAATGGCGACATCCGTCGTCGTTCCGCCCATGTCGGAAACGGCAAAATGATTGAGGCCTGTAAGAAAACCGGCACCGACCACGCTTGCGGCAGGTCCTGAAAGGACGGTCTCGACAGGATATTCAAGCGCGATGTCGGCGCGCATCAAAGATCCATCACCCTTGACGATCATGAGCGGCGCCTGGATCTGCTCCTGCGCTATCACTTTGGAAAGTGCTTCGATCAGCTGGCGAATCTGTGGTGTCAGCCGTGCATTCAAGGCCGCCGTCAGCGCGCGCCGTGGAGCATCCAGTCGCGAGCTGAGCTCGTGCGCACACGTCACAGGTTTCCCAGTCAGGTCTCGGATGAGGTCTTTCAGGCGTCGTTCATGCGACGGATTTCTTACGGAAAAACGTGCTGACACCGCAAAGGCATCAACTCTGTCCATGCATGCGCGAATAGCCTCGGTTGCGCCGGCCTCATCGAGTGGCGCCAGCATCTCACCGGTGGCGTCATGGCCGCCACTCACGCGGACCACGATACCCATTCCATCGGTCAGAAGCCCCGACCGTTCCACCATCGCGTCATCAAAGCCCACGAGGACTGAACATACCGGGCTGTGGCGGTTTTCGACGACCGAGTTGGTCGCGAGGGTGGTGGATACGGAAACGAGGCTGACGGCTTCGCGTGTTCCCTCCGGGGGCATCTTTGCCAGCACCGCCTGGATCGCTCCGGCGATACCGACGGAAAGGTCCCAGTGCGTTGTCAGCGATTTCGCGGTGGCGACGACGCGTCGTTCGCTATCGAGAATGGCGGCATCGGTAAAGGTGCCACCCGTATCGAATCCGAGCCAGTAGTTCGGCTTCGTGGCCTGGGTCGGCGGTGATGCAGCGTCCGGACTCATGGGGCTCATTCCTCAGGGGCCCGGGAATCTACCACAGGCGTGGTGGGGCCTTCTTCTCAGATCCTCGCCAACGCCTGCTCAAGGTCTGCCAAGAGATCCGTAACGTCCTCGATGCCGACAGAATACCGGATCAAGGTCTCGGGGATGCCTGCGCGAGCCCTTTCCTCGGCGGTCAATTCGACGTGGCTCGTGACTTTGGGTGGGCCTGCGGTCGTGGCGACGCCGCCGAGGTGGGCCGCGCGCTGCGCCAGCCTAAGACTGTCCAGTACAGATGAAAGGGAGGCATGTCCCCCCGCCGGCACAAAGGAGAGGACTCCGCCGAAGCCACGCATTTGGCGCGCGGCGATGGCGTGACCCGGGTGATCGGGCAGCCCCGGGTAAAGCACGTTCACCACCTTTGGGTGTCGGGACAGATATTCCGCGATGGTCTGGGCATTCGTGTTGTGTCGTGCCATGCGCAGGCCGAGCGTTTTCATACCTCGCAGGACCGCATAGGCGCCCTCAGGGCTCAAAGTCGCCCCCGCAATTTCACGAAAGTGGTGAATGCGCTTGATCAGTTCACGGCGACCTGACACGACGCCTGCAAGTACATCCGAATGCCCCGCAAGAAATTTGGTCGCGCTGTGCAATACGAGGTCGCTGCCCAATTCCGCAGGCCGCT
>CAXBRZ010000146.1:0-6568 GCA_963978075.1 uncultured bacterium
ACACCACGTTCCTCACCGATCGGCTCGGCGCGATCTTCCGGAACGTGTCGTATCAGGCGTTGTCGGGGAACACACAGGACTGTGCGGACCTCATCATGACGACGAACCTGACGGCGAACCAGGACATCTACAGCGTTCAGAACACCTGCACGTGGTCGAACGACGTCTGGCAGCGCAATCCGGCCATCCCGGAGGCTCCCTTTCCGCCGTCGAGACACTTGCGGTTCTCTATCGTGAAGTGATGCGGCACGATCCCTCCAATCCGCAATGGGCCGACCGCGATCGATTCGTGCTGTCGAACGGTCACGGCTCGATGCTGCTGTACTCCCTGCTGCACCTGACGGGATACCCCCTGTCGATGGAAGACCTGCGCCGGTTCCGGCAGTTGGGTTCCCATACGGCGGGACATCCCGAGCGGGACCTGCACCTCGGTATTGAAACCACCACAGGCCCGCTCGGTCAGGGCATTACCAATGCCGTCGGCATGGCGCTGGCAGAAAAGATCATGGCAGCGACCTACAACGAAGCGGGCTTCGACCTCATCGACCACCATACCTATGTGTTTATGGGGGACGGGTGCCTTATGGAGGGCGTTTCCCATGAAGCCTGTGCGCTGGCAGGGACGCTGGGGCTTGGCAAACTGATCGCCTTCTGGGATGACAACGGCATCTCGATCGATGGGCATGTGCAGGGCTGGTTTACGGACGACACCTCGAAGCGTTTCGAGGCTTACGGTTGGCAGGTGATCCGCAATGTCGACGGACATGACGCCGATGCCATCGGGCGGGCCATCCGCAAAGCGAAGAAGGAGGCCGCGCGCCCGACCCTGATCTGCTGCAAGACCGTCATCGGCTTCGGCGCTCCGAACAAGCAGGGCACGGAATCCTGCCACGGCGCCCCGCTGGGCTCTGCCGAGGTGGCTGCGGCCCGCGAGGCGTTGGGTTGGCCCTACGCTCCGTTTGAGGTGCCCGAAGACGTACGCGAGGCCTGGGATGCGCGAGGCCGCGGCAAGCGTGTGGAAGGCAAGTGGCAGCGCCTCATGAAGGAATACCGCAAGGTATATCCGGAAAAGGCTGCCGAACTCGACCGCCGTATCGGCGGCGCTCTGCCGGGTGATTGGTCGAAAAAGGTGGAGGACGTGTTGGCCTCCGTGCAGGCCGCGGCACCTGCGACTGCCACGCGCCAGTCGTCCCAGTCGGCGCTGAATGCCTTCTCCCCCCATCTGGCGGAACTGATTGGCGGGTCGGCCGACCTGACGGGGTCCAACAACACATGGGCCGTGAATTCCAAGGGAATTACCCGGGAGGATGCCAGCGGAAATTACGTCTGGTACGGCGTTCGTGAGTTCGGTATGTCTGCCATCATGAACGGACTGGCCTTGCACGGCGGGTTCCTGCCTTACGGCGGGACCTTCCTCGTTTTCTCCGATTACGCGCGCAACGCGGCCCGTATGTCTGCCTTGATGCAGGTTCCCGTGACCTACGTCTGGACGCACGATTCGATCGGTCTGGGGGAAGATGGCCCCACGCATCAGCCGATCGAACACGTGGCGTCTCTGCGTCTGATACCGAATTTCACTGTCTGGAGGCCGTGCGATGCGCTCGAGGCTCATGTTGCATGGGCGGATGCCATCGAGCGGCGCAACGGACCCACGGCACTGATCCTGACGCGGCAGGCGCTGCCTCATCAGTCCCGCTCTGCAGACCAGATAGCGGCAGTGCGGCGCGGCGGTTACGTGCTCAGCGACTGCAGCGGTGTGCCTGAAGTGGTGCTGATCGGCACGGGGTCTGAAGTGGCGCTCGCCATGGAAGCTTCTGTCGCTCTGGCGGCTGCCGGTCGGCGCGTGCGTGTCGTATCGATGCCCTCGACCTCGGTATTTGATCGCCAGCCGGCGGACTACCAGGCCTCGGTTCTGCCGCCCGGTGTGCCGCGCGTCGCGGTCGAGGCTGGAGTCCGCGACGGCTGGTGTCGATACACCGGTTGCCTTGCCAATGTGGTTGGCATTGACTCGTTCGGCGCGTCGGCGCCGGCAAAGGACCTTTTCAAGCATTTTGGCCTGACGGTATCGAAGGTTGCTTCGACCGCACTGGCTGCGATGGGTGCATGACGCAAGCGCCCGTCAATTGAATCGATTTACGGAGTTTTTTCAGGAGAGTTTTCATGGCAATTCGAATTGGTATCAACGGCTACTGCCGCATTGGTCGCAACGTCCTCCGCGCCCTCTACGAAGGTAAGCGCAATGGGGAAATCGAAGTGGTTGCAATCAACGACCTGGGCAATCCCCAGACCAATGCGCACCTCACCCGCTTCGACACAGCGCACGGCCGTTTCCCTGGCAGCGTTGCCGTTGAAGGGGACTCGATCGTGGTCAACGGCGACCGCATCAAGGTTCTCGCCGAGCGTGATCCTGCAAAGCTTCCGTGGGGAGATCTGGGCGTTGACTTCGTGCTGGAGTGCACCGGCCTTTTCACGAGCCACGAGAAGGCTTCCAAGCACCTTGCCGGCGGCGCAAAGAAGGTCGTTGTTTCGGCGCCGGCGAGCGGTCCGGTGGACGCCACGGTCGTCTACGGCGTCAACCATCAGGTGCTGACCAGCGCCATGACGGTGATTTCCAATGCATCGTGCACGACGAACTGCCTCGCGCCGCTGGTCAAGCCGTTGCATGACGTCATCGGGCTCGAGCATGGAATCATGACGACGATCCATGCCTACACCAATGATCAGGTTCTGACCGATGTCTACCACGAGGATCTGCGACGCGCCCGTTCGGCGACGATGTCGATGATACCGACCAAGACCGGTGCGGCTGCTGCCGTTGGGCTCGTGTTGCCCGAACTCAAGGGCAAGCTTGACGGATTTGCTGTGCGTGTGCCCACGATCAACGTCTCGATGGTTGACCTGACCTTCGTGGCGAAGCGCGCGACGAGCGCCGACGAAATAAACCAGATCCTCAAGGCAGCCGCCGATGGTCCGCTCAAGGGCGTGCTGGCGTACAGTGATGGTCCGCTGGTCTCGGTTGATTTCAATCATGATCCCGCTTCGTCGACCTATGACGCGACCCTCACCAAGGTCATCGACGGTACGCTCGTCAAGGTGTGCTCCTGGTATGACAACGAGTGGGGCTTTTCGAACCGCATGCTCGATACCACGCTTGCCTGGAGCCGCGCTAAGTGAGTGATCAGGCATCCAGCGGGGGCGTTTCGACCCGCGTAATTCGCATGCAGGACGTGGACCTCAAAGGTCGCCGGGTGCTGATCCGGGAGGATCTGAACGTGCCGGTGAAGGACGGGGTCGTCACAAGTGACGCGCGTATTCGGGCCGCGCTGCCCACCATCAGGGCGGCACTCGCTGCGGATGCGCGGGTCATTGTGATGTCTCATCTCGGCCGACCTGAAGAAGGCCACCCCAGTGATGAGTTCAGCATGGCGCCGGTGGCCCGTCGGCTGGGCGAATTGCTGGGTCGGGAAGTTCCGCTGGTCAAGGAATGGCTGGATGGCGTCGAGGTTGAGCCCGGCGCGCTCGTGCTGGTCGAGAACGTGCGATTCAACAAGGGCGAAAAGAAGGACAACGAAGACCTTTCGCGGCGCATGGCGGCACTGTGCGACGTGTACGTCATGGATGCCTTCGGGACCGCCCACCGGGCTGAAGCGAGCACCCATGGTGTGGGGAAGTTCGCGCCCATCGCCTGTGCCGGTCCGCTGCTTGTCAATGAACTGGTGGCGCTCGATTCGGCGCTGCATGCGCCGCGTCGTCCGCTCGCTGCCATCGTCGCAGGTTCCAAAGTTTCGACGAAGTTGACGGTCCTTGAGTCGCTCCTCGAGAAGGTCGACATGCTCATTGTGGGCGGCGGCATTGCCAATACCTTCCTGCTCGCGCAAGGCAAGCGTATCGGCAAGAGTCTCGCCGAGCCTGACATGGTGGACATCGCGCAGCGTCTGCTCGAGCGGTCGGCACAGAAGGGAGTGTCATTGCCCTTGCCCACGGATGTTGTCGTGGCGAACTCCTTCAGCGCACAGGCTGAGGCAGATGTGAAATCCATCGATGCGGTGGCGGAGGACGACCTTATTTTGGATATCGGTCCGGACTCGGCAGAGCAATTGGCAAAGCTGCTCGCCGGAGCAGGAACGATTCTGTGGAATGGTCCCGTGGGCGTATTTGAGTTCGATCAGTTCGGGGAGGGCACGCGGACCATCGCGCAGGCGATCGCCTCATCATCGGCGTATTCGCTGGCGGGCGGCGGCGATACTCTGGCCGCGATCGAAAAGTATGGTGTGGAGAAGGGTTTGTCCTACATTTCCACCGGCGGCGGCGCCTTTCTCGAATTCGTGGAGGGCAAGGTGCTGCCTGCCGTCGCTATGCTGGAAGCAAGGGCCAAGGAGTCTCGATCATGACTGGAATCCCGCATCACCGCCGGCGCGCGAAGATCGTGGCGACGCTGGGTCCTGCGACGGACGATGTCGACACTCTGGCCGAGCTGATCCGGGCCGGTTGCGATGTCGTTCGCGTCAATTTTTCCCACGGCAGCTTTGAGGATCATGCCCGCCGCGTCGAGAGGGTGCGGCTGGCATCCCACCGGGTCGGCCGCTATGTGGCGATTCTCGGTGATCTCTCCGGTCCGAAAATCCGCATCGATCGGTTCGTCGACGGCAAAGTCGATCTGGTCGAAGGCGCCACTTTTACCCTTGATGTTTCCCTGGATCCCAAAGCCGGCACGCTGGAGGCGGTAGGCTGCGCCTACAAGGCATTGCCCAATGATGTAGGACCGGGCGACATCCTGCTTCTGAACGATGGACTGATCGTTCTTGAAGTGACCGAGGTTGACGGTCCGCGTGTCGTGACGCGTGTGATTGTTGGCGGAGAGTTGTCGAACAATAAGGGGCTCAATCGCAAGGGCGGTGGCCTGTCCGCTGGAGCCCTGACCGACAAGGATCGTGCCGATATCCAGATCGCGGCCAAGCTGGGCGTTGACTATCTCGCTGTCTCCTTCCCACGCGCAGCGGAAGACATGCATGAGGCGCGGCGCCTGCTGAAGGATGCGGGCGGTGTCGGCCTTGTGGTGGCGAAGATCGAGCGAGCGGAGGCGATCGCGTGCCTCGATGAGATTGTAAAGGCCAGTGACGCGGTCATGGTGGCGCGGGGAGACCTTGGCATCGAAGTGGGCTACGCCGAGCTCACCGGGCTGCAAAAGCGGATCATCATGTCCGCACGCAAGCACTTCCGGGTCGTGATCACGGCAACTCAGATGATGGAGTCGATGATCCAGAATCCGGTTCCCACCCGCGCCGAAGTGTCCGACGTGGCAAACGCGGTGCTGGATGATACGGACGCGGTAATGCTCTCGGCAGAGAGTGCGGTTGGAAAATATCCGGTCAAGGCCGTCGAGGCGATGGCCGAAGTGATTGTCGGTGCAGAGAAATACCGGGTCGAAGGGGGGCTTGCCGGACGCGAGACCGCCGATCGGGTGTTCAGCGGTACTGATGAGGCGATCGCGATGGCGGTGATGTATACCGCCAATCATATGGACGTGAAGGCCATCGTGGCGCTGACCGAGTCGGGCTCGACGTCGCTCTGGATGTCTCGCGTGCGTACGGACATTCCGATCTATGCGTTTACCCGTTCGGAGGCAACCCGCCGTCGGGTGTGTCTCTTCCGCGGTGTTTATTCCGTGGCATTTGATGTGACCCATACGGAGCCAGAGCGTCTACATGGCGCCATTTTCCGCCAGTTGGTCGAGCTTGGTCTGGCCAATGAGGGTGACCGGATCATTGTGACCAAAGGCGAGCTTTCCGGCGTTTCCGGCGGCACCAACTCGATGAAGATATTGCAGGTCCGGATCTGACAATCGGCAGTCGCCGGGGTCGCCCGGCGGCACTACCCCGGTTACCGGAGGTAACGGAGAGGGCAGTTCAACGTGCGGCGGATATCCATGCAGAAGACCATCGTCCGGGTTGTGCTAGTCCTGCTGGGCGTCCTTCTGGCCACTTCAGTGGCCGGGACGTTGCTGTTTCGCGGCAGTCTGCCAGCACTGGATGGTCGTGTTCGGGCACGCGGAGTGCTGTCGACGACCACGCTTGAGCGTGATGCGCTGGGCGTCGTGACGGTTTCCGGAGCCTCGAGGGCTGATGTGGCCTATGGGCTCGGATACGCGCATGGCCAGGACCGCTTTTTCCAGATGGATCTTTTGCGTCGGGCTGCCGCCGGCGAATTATCGGCGCTTCTTGGCAGCGGCACACTGCACACGGACAGAGAGCTTCGCGTTCATCGCCTGCGCGGTGTTGCCCGAGCCGTCGTCGCCCGCTCGTCGGCGGACCAGCGCCTCGTCATGGACGCCTATGTGGCAGGTGTGAATGCGGGCCTTGGGTCTCTGCGGACCCGTCCCTTCGAATACCTCTTGCTGAACGTGAATCCGGAGCCGTGGCGTGTCGAGGATTCCGTGTTGTGTGTACTTGCAATGTTCCTTCAGTTGCAGGAACCGGACGCGCATACCAAGGTCCAGCGCAACCTGCTCGCGGCAGCGCTCCCGGCTGACGTGATCCGCTTCCTGCAATCCGAAAGTCCCGACTGGGAC
>CAXBRZ010000147.1:0-6562 GCA_963978075.1 uncultured bacterium
GCAGACGCGCTGGCCAGGCGGCGCCGGTCGCACCCACTACGCGCACACGCTATTTAACGTGTATGTGCTCCGTTACTTGACGTATTTGAGCATGCGGATTTGGGATGACAATGCGGCAGGTGCCAGCGCGCGGCTAAGCTCTGTGCAGCGACTCCTGGACGAGCTATGGAAGTCTTCTCCGCCCAATCAACCGCGCTTGGTTCGTGATGCGCGATGGTTGATTCCCCTGGCACAGAGTCCGATTACCGATGAGTTAGCTCCGTATTTCGAAGTTGCTCGCAAAGTGCGCGAGTCGCTGCCGGAAGCGGATCGCGTAGAGATTCAGAAGGCCCACGTGCGCATGCAGGGAGCACACCTGACTTCGCAAGTTCGCCACTACAGCTCGCGAGATGGTGTGCCGGTAGATGACTTGAGTGTGGTGATGCGCACACGAAGTTCCAACGCGCTCGATTTTGCGCTCACCGTGCAGGGGCTGCCACTCATCAAGCCGCCCTATGGCCGCATCACCGCCATAGACCTCAACAAGGGCGACCTCATCTGGCAGGTCGCTCATGGCGAGACACCCGACAACATCAAGTCCGCCGAGTGCTGCGCCCTTGAGAACTGTGCGTCGCGATACGCCGTTCCCTGTGACTTCGTTCGACATCGAACTTCCTTTTCTCTAGGCCCCCCTTTGGGACCCAGTGTTAACGCCAGAACCTACGCCTGAGTAACCCCTTTGCCTAGAACTCTTCACCCACCAATTCGTACATGTCCCATAAACTCCAAGCATGGAATTGACCCGCAACATACTTCTCTTATTACATCTCGCCGGAATGGCCGGAATCCTCGTCTCCCTGCTCCGCTCCCGAACCAAGATCTCAGCCGGCGTCACCCATTCCGCCTCCCTCGCCCTCATAGCTGGCCTCGGCCTCGTGGCCATCCACTGCCTGCAACACGGCGCCGAGGAAATCGCGCTCGGGAAGCGCCCCCTCGAACTGCACCGTGTCGTTGATGCTGCTGGCGCTCGGCGGATTGTTCCGTGAGGGGCTCGTGGAGTGGGTGACCGCGATGACCTATCAGGCCGCCTCGGGAGCGGGTGCGGCGAACATGCGCGAACTGGTCGCCCAGATGGGATCGATCTACGGCTCCGGTGCGCCGCTGCTGGCCGATGAGCGATCTTCGGTCCTCGACCTCGATGCCGCGGTGGCGGCGCATCTGCGTGGCGATGCCTTGCCAAGGAAGGAATTCGGCCGCGCCCTCGCCGGCAGCCTTATTCCATGGATCGACAAGGATCTTGGCAACGGGCAGAGTCGGGAAGAGTGGAAAGGCGGCGTCGAAGCCAACAAGATCCTCGGGCGCAGCGAACGGCCGATCCCGGTGGACGGCATCTGCGTGCGTGTCGGCGCCATGCGTTGCCACAGTCAGGCCCTGACCATCAAACTCACGGCAGACCGGCCGCTGGCCGAAATCGAGGCCATCATCGCCTCGCACAACGACTGGGTGCGCGTCATTCCCAATGAGCGGGAGGCCTCCATGGACCGCCTCACGCCCGCTGCGGTTACCGGAACGCTGGAGATTCCGGTCGGCCGACTGCGCAAACTGCCGATGGGCGGCGAATATCTGACCGCATTCACGGTCGGTGACCAGTTGCTCTGGGGTGCGGCCGAGCCACTGCGGCGAATGCTGCGCATCCTTCTCGAGCGCGGCGCGGGCTGATTGGCATGGGCGGCGTGCGAGCCCTGCCAAGGACCGTTTACGTCCTCGGCATGGCGGCGCTGCTGAACGATGCGGCCAGCGAAATGGTCGCCCCCCTCTGGCCGGTGTTCGTGACCGGCGCGCTCGGCGCCAGTCCTCTGGTGGTCGGTCTCATCGAGGGCCTCGCGGAGACGGCGGCAGGCGTGTTGCGGGTCCTCGGAGGCGTGCTGCTGGACCGGGGTGTGGCCGCAGGCGGACTTGTGCGGACCGGTTACGCGCTCTCCAACGTCGGCCGGCCACTGCTGGCCGTGATGACCGCATGGCCCATGGTGATGCTCGTGCGGGTGGTCGACCGTCTGGGCAAGGGGTTGCGAAGTGCGCCCCGCGATGCGCTCATAGCCACCTCGGTCACGCATGACGAACGGGGCATGGCGTTCGGCGTGCAACGTTCGATGGACCATGCCGGCGCGGTCATTGGACCGCTGTTGGCCGCCGGCGTTCTCGGGCTGGGCATGTCCGTACCGGCGGTGTTCGCCCTGTCGGCCATTCCGGGTTGCCTCTTGCTGCTCATGTTGTGGCGCGCGCTGCCGGCGAAGACCCGCACGCCGCATGAGCCACCGGCACCGCTGCGGTTCTCAACCTTGGATGCGCGCCTGTGGGGGCTTCTGGTGGCCGTGACGCTGCTTGCGTTTGCCTCGGTGCCCGAGGCGTTCATGATGATCTATGCCCGCGAGCACGGACTCGCCATTGCCGCGCTGCCGCTGCTGTGGGCGGCCATGAGCGTGGCCAAGATGCTCGTCGCCATTCCCGCGGGTCTCGGCGCCGACCGGTACGGCCGGATGCCCATGCTGGCGCTGGCGTGGTCGTCGCGCGTGGCGGTACTTGCCATGCTCGCACGCAGCGAGGTCTCACAGACCCTCGGGATGGCGCTGGTGCTTGCTTATGGCGCGAGCCTTGCGCTGGCGGAGCCGGCCGAGCGTTCCCTGATCGCGGATGTGGCGCCTTCCGCCCACCGCGGCACGCTTTACGGTGCGTACTACCTGCTCTCAGGCCTCGCCGTGTTGCCCGGTGCGCTCGTATTCGGTGGCCTGTGGACTGCCTACGGGTCTGCGCTGGCCTTTCAGGCGGGTGCGTTGCTCACGGCCGTGGCGGCGGTGGCGATGGGCATTGCGAGGCTCATGGTGCGCACAACGCAGAATTAAGGCCTCCGCGCCGGGTCATATGCGCCCCGCGTGGCGTGCCTTCAGTTCCACGGCGATGTCCCTGATGGACAGTTCCTGCGAGCGCAGCAGCAACAGCAGGTGAAAGACAAGATCCGCACCTTCTGTAACGAGGGCGCCGTGATCTTTCTGGACCGCGGCGAGTGCGACCTCGAGGCCTTCCTCACCGACCTTTTGCGCCATGCGTGACAACCCGCGCGCATACGTCTTGGCCGTGTAGCTGGATTCGGGGGCCTCTGCGATGCGTGCGTCGATGATGTGTTCAAGCGTCGCCAGAAAGCCCAAGTCCGGCGCCGGGGCCGCGAAGCAGCTGGCCGTTCCGGTGTGGCAGACCGGTCCCACAGGGCGCCCTCGAACCAGTAGCGTGTCGCTGTCACAGTCGGAAAAGATGTCGGTGACGCGGATGACGTTGCCCGACGTCTCGCCCTTGCGCCAGAGTGCCTTCCGACTGCGACTGTAGAACGTTGCAAACCCCTCGGACTGCGTGAGTCGCAATGCTTCCTGGTTCATCCAGGCGACCATGAGCACCTCTGCGGTGTCCGTATGCTGAACCACAGCGGGAACAAGACCATCGCCCTTGTTCCAGGCGAGGGCGGTGGCGTCGACGGGGATCATGGGCGAACCTCTATTGCAGCGGCGCGCAGTTGGCGCTTGAGTTCGGGAATGCGGACATCGCCGTTGTGAAAGACACTGGCAGCCAGGGCACCATCGACGTTGCATTCGCGGAATACATCGATGAAGTGCGAGGGGTTGCCGGCGCCACCGGAGGCGATCAGGGGGACCTGGCTGATGGCGCGAACCTCGCGCAGTTGGGCGAGGTCGTAACCGCCGCGCACGCCGTCGCTCGCCATGCAGTTGAGGACGATCTCACCGGCCCCCCGTTCGATGACCTCGCGGACCCACGCGAGTGTCTCGCGCGCCGTGGCGCCGGCACGATCCGGATCGCCCGTGTTGTGCCAGACTTCGTAGCGCAGGGTGTCGGCCTCCCGGCGTGTCTGGCTGTCGATGCCCACGACGACGCATTGTGATCCGAAGCGCCTGGCGAGCGAATCGATGAGCGTGGGATCCGCGAGCGCCGGTGAGTTGATGGATATTTTTTCGGCACCTGCACCGAGAACGGATTCCGCGTCCTCCACCGAGCGGATTCCGCCGGCGACACAAAACGGGATGTCGAGCAGCCTGCCGACGCGTTCGACCCAGCGTCGGTCGACGGTGCGGCCGCGTGGGCTGGCCGTGATGTCGTAAAACACCAGTTCGTCGGCGCCCTCGTCGCGGTAGCGTAATGCCAGTTCCTCGATGGCGCCGACGACCACGTGGTCACGAAATCGTACGCCCTTGACGACTTGACCCTCGCGTACGTCGAGGCAGGGAATCAGGCGGCGGGCAAGTATGGCTGCAACTCCTCCATGGTCAGTCTTCCCTCAAGCAAGGCTCGGCCGGAAACCACCGCCTGTACCGGGATGGCCGCAAGGGACGCGAGATCTTGGCTGTCACGTACACCGCCCGAGGCAATCCAGTCGATCTCGGGCCAGCGCAGGCGAGCCTCACGATAGAGACTGAGATTCGGGCCACCGAGTGCGCCGTCGCAGGCCACGTCCGTGCAAAGAACGTGGCGAAGCCCGGCGGTGCGGAAGTAAGCTACCGCATCCCAAAGAGAGGTTTCGGATTGGCGAAGCCAGCCGTGCGTCGTCAGCCGCGGGATGGCCTTGTCGTCCAGGCGTACATCAAGTGCCAGCACGATTCTCTCGGGACCGTAGCGTCGCAGCCAGTCGGCTACGGTGGCTGGCTCCGTGACGGCGAGGCTGCCGATCACGGCGCGACCCACGCCGTCATCAAAGGCTCGTGTCAGCAACTCGGCGGAGCGCAGGCCGCCACCAAGCTGGAGCTGCAACCGTCCGTCCGCCGCCAGTGGGCGCCAGATCTCCCGCTGAGCCTCGCGGCCACGCGCCGCGTCAAGGTCCACGAGGTGTAGCCTCGTCGCGCCGGCGGCGACGTAACGCTCGTACAGGGCTGCCGCGGTCACTTCGTAGCATGTCTCGGCGTCAAAATCGCCCTTGAGTAGGCGTACGACACGATGATCTTTCAGATCGATGGCCGGAATAAGCTCCACGTCATGACTCCAGCGAAAGAAAGTTGCGCAAAATCCGCGCGCCCACGGATGCGGAGCGTTCCGGGTGAAACTGGACTCCGTGGAAATTTCCGCGACTCACCGCCGCACTGACGTTCACGCCGTACTCGGCATGCGCGAGGGTGTACGCGTCCGGAGAGACCGCATAGCTATGGACGAAGTACACATAGGGTTGTGGTCCAATACCCTCGAGGAGCGGGTGGTCGCGATCTACACACAACCGGTTCCATCCCATGTGGGGAACCGGCAGGGCAATCTGTAGCCGCCGCACACGACCGGGCAGAATGCCAAGGCAGGTGACATCGCCCTCTTCACTGTGCGAGTGCAGCAACTGCATGCCAAGGCATATGCCCAGCACCGGCTGGCTCAAGGCTCCCAGCAACTGGTCGAGTCCGGCGGAACGAAGTCGGGCCATGGCGTCTGCCGCTGCGCCGACGCCTGGGAGGATGACGTGCGAAGCCTCGGCGATGCGTGACGCCTCCGTCGTCAGGCACGCGCGGGCACCCAGACGTTCCAGCGCATAAACGATGGATGCGACGTTGCCACCGCCATTGTCGATGACCGCGATGTTCACAGAATCCCTTTGGTGGAGGGCAGGACGTCGCCATCCCGGCGAAGCGCCTGACGCAGCGCTCGACCCACGCCCTTGAAGCAGCTCTCGACCATGTGGTGGCTGTTCTCACCGGTGACGCGGACGTGCAGTGCGCAGCCGAGCGAGTCGGAAAGACTGCGGAAGAAATGGGGCACCAGTTCGGTCGGTAGTCCGCCGACGGTATCGCGGGTGAAGCGGCCATCGAAGAGAAAGTAGGGACGGCCCGAGAGGTCAAGCGCGATCTGCGCCTCGGCCTCGTCCATGGCCAGCAAAAAGCCGTACCGGCCAATGCCGCGCTTGTTGCCGAGCGCTTGGCGCAGGGCCTCCCCGAGGGCAAGTGCGCAATCCTCCACCGTATGGTGCTCGTCCACCTGAAGGTCGCCCTCGCATGTCAGTTGCAACTGCATGCCGGCGTGGCGGGCAATCTGGTCCAGCATGTGGTCGAAAAACCCGATTCCAGTGCGGATATCGCTATCTCCTTCGCGATCAAGGTCGACGCTGAGGTCGATTTGCGTCTCCCGTGTCTGCCTTTTGACCCGCGCGCGGCGGGGCGGCTGTGCGAGCCATGGCGCGAGGTGTGCCCACGACTCCTCGCAAGTGCCGTCGATGCGGATCCGGTGGCCCGCAATGGAGAGCCGACGCGCAAGTTCAAGATCCGTGTCACGATCACCGATGACGGCGCTGCGTTCGCGGTCCATCGACACCTTGCTGAGGTATTCGTCGACAAGGCGGGTATGGGGTTTGCGGCACTCACAGCCATCATCGGGCAGGTGGGGGCAGATGAGGACCGCATCAAAATGAATGCCCTGACTGCGGAATAGTTCCAGCACGAATTCGTGTGGAGGATGGAAATCCTCGGCGGGGAAGCTCGCGGAAACAAGACCGTCCTGGTTCGTCACCATCACGAACCGGAATCCTGCGCGCGCCAGGAGGTGCAGATCGGAA
>CAXBRZ010000148.1:0-6545 GCA_963978075.1 uncultured bacterium
GTTCGAACCATGCGGGCGATCCGGGTCTTGTGGACCTCGTCACGCTAGCCGACGAAGGCCTGGTCGATCGCGCACAACTGGGTTCGCTTGCCCGCGCGGAGCAGTTAGCGGAGGCCACACGGCGCCTGAACGAGCCAGGAACCCGGCGCGACGCCTACGAAAAGTTTCGCGCCGAGGCGGCACATTGGCTGCCGGATTACTCGCTCTTCATGGCCATCCAGGACCGTGAAAACGGTCGGCCGTGGTGGGATTGGCCGGAGGCGCTGCGCGACAGGACGGCGGCGGCCCTGCGCAAGGCGCGCAAGGAACTGGCGCCTGAGATCGTGCGCATCGAAGCCTGCCAATATTTTTTCTATTCCCAATGGGGTGCCCTGCGCCGTTATGCAGCGGATCGCGGCGTGCTCCTCTTCGGCGATGTGCCGATCTACCTCGCGCCGGACAGCGTGGAAGTCTGGGCGCACCGGAAATTGTTTCAGCTCGACGAGGCGGGTCGGCCCACGGCCGTGGCAGGTGTTCCGCCGGACTATTTTTCAGCCGACGGCCAGTTGTGGGGCAACCCCCTGTATCGCTGGGAAGAACACCAGCGCACCCGCTTCCAATGGTGGATCGAGCGGTTGCGCGCCCAGTTCGCGCTGTTTGACCTTGTCCGCATCGATCATTTTCGTGGGCTTGAGGCTTATTGGGCCGTGCCAGCCGATGCGCCGACCGCGGCGACCGGCGAGTGGCGCAAGGCACCTGGAACGGCTCTTCTGCAGGCGGCCCGCAAGGTGTTTGGCAGCCTTGAGGTCGTTGCCGAGGATCTGGGTGTGATCACGCCGGAGGTCGAGGCACTGCGTGATGGTCAGCAATTGCCGGGCATGCGTATCGCCCAGTTTGGCTTCGATGGTGCCGATACCAATGTGCACGTGTTGCACAACTGGATCTCGCACAGCGTCGGTTATACCGGTACGCATGACAACGACACGACGCTTGGTTGGTTCCGCCATCTGGATGACGGTGCGCGCCAGTTCGTGGCCGATTATGTGGGGTCCTCGCAGGAGGAGGTCGTGACGGCCTTGACCCGTGCGGTCTTGGGATCGGTTGCGCAGTTGGCGATCGTGCCGATGCAGGATCTTCTGGGTCTCGGGACGGAAGCCAGAATGAACCTGCCAGGCACGGTTGTCGGCAACTGGCGCTGGCAGTTTGATTGGCCGGCGGTGCCGCATTGGCTGGCAGCCCGCTGCTTGCGCCTCAACCAAGTGTATGGACGCATATGACACGACGCATCCTCGTTCTGATTGGGGTGGCTCTGCTGGTGATGACCGGGTGCGCCACGGGCCCGCATTTCGAGAAGCCGCAGATGAAGGTTGCGGGCGTCGAATTACTGGACGGTGGCTTCAGCGAACAGCACCTGCGGGTACGCGTCAAGGCGCACAACCCCAATACCGTGGATCTGCCCATCCGCTCCATCAATTACACCCTCGAGCTGGGTGGTGAGCCCCTGGGTCAGGGCCAGACGGATGCGCCGTTTGTGGTGCCCTCGAAAGGCGACGCGGAATTCTCCATGACGGTCACCACGCACCTCGGCGCGGTGCTGCTCAAATTGCTGCCCCGTCTCAAGGACGGAGGCCATGGTCTTGATTATCGTGTGACGGGCAAGGTTCGCACGCGTCTGTTGCTGTTTCCGGAATTTGATTTCGACGAGCGCGGCCGTTTCTGAAGCGTGCGTCAGGCGGGACCGACGAGACGGCGGTAGGCCTCTTCATACAGCGCGCCCTGGGTCTTCCAGGAATAGTCCTGCGCCATTCCGTTCTTTTGCATGCGCGCCCAATGCTCGGTGCCGAAGAGTACGACGGCCTGGTCGATGGCAGCACGCAGTGCGCCCGGTGTGTATTCGGCGAAGACGAGACCATCACCGGTGCCCTCGGCAGGGGAGTAGTGCGTCACGGAATCCGCGAGTCCGCCAGTCCGCCTGACGATCGGGACCGTGCCGTAGCGCAGGCTGTACATCTGGTTAAGGCCACAGGGTTCATAGCGTGACGGCATCAGAAAGGCGTCGGATGCAGCTTCGATCCAGTGCGCCAGACGTTCGCTGTAGCCTCGCGTGTAGTGGACGCGGCCCGGGAACTCGTTCATCAGACGGGTGAGGAACTGCTCGTAGACGGGGTCACCGGACCCGACCGCGAGGAGTGCGCAGTCGTAATGCCGCAACACGTCCGGCAGTACCGCTTCCAAAAGGTCGATTCCCTTCTGGGAGACAAGGCGGGAGACGATGCCCAGTACGAGTGTGCGTGGGCCGATCGACAGCGCCATCTCGCGGGCGAACGCCTGTCGTGCGCGTGCCTTGCCGGTCAGGTCGGCCGCCGTATAGGTGTGGGTGTCGAGGTAGCGGTCATGCGCCGGGTCCCACTCGCCGTAGTCCACACCGTTCAGGATGCCTGTGACCTGTCCGCCTCGGGCCCGCAGCAGCGCATCAAGACCGGCGCCGTATTCGGGCGTGCAGATCTCGGCGGCGTAGGTGGGGCTCACCGTCGTGACGAGGTCGGCATACATCACGCCATGCAGCATGGGATTGATACGCCCGTCGCGCAGTTCGTCCTGATGCAGCATCCACTGCGCATCCCCAAGCCCCAGATCCGCCGCTTCCACTGACCAGAAGACGCCCTGATAACCGATGTTGTGGATCGTCAGCACCGAGCGGGTCGCTGCAAAGAGTCGGTCCCAGGCATAGTTGGTGCGCAGATAAAGGGGCGCGAACGCCGTGTGCCAATCGTTGCAATGCAGGATGTGCGGTGCGAAAGCCATCCGCTGTGCGACCTCGAAGGCCGCGCGGGTGAGCAGGAGGAACCGTCGGTGGTCATCCGCCTGGCCATACAGGCCGTCCCGGTCATACAGTGCAGGGCAGTCAATGAAGTACACGCGCTGCTGCGTGCCGGCTGGTGTGCCGACAAGGACACGGTAATCATACGTGTGCGGACCGATGTCGAGGCGCAGCCCTTCCATCAGGGGGGATGCATCCATTCTGAGGCCCTCGCGATTCAGGTCGCGATACCACGGCAGGAAGACACGCACGTCATGGCCCTGCCCATGCAGGTACTGAGACAGCGCGGCGCTCACATCACCAAGGCCACCGGTCTTGGCAAGCGGTGCGTATTCCGCCGAGATAAACAAGATTCTGTAGGACATCCCGACAGTATAACGGTGCCAGATGACGTCCGTGCTGCGCGCACCCAGACCGGTACTCAGGCCTGTTCGTAGATGACGTAGTGCTTCAGGCAGTCCTCGAGTGTTTCCCAGGTGCCGATAAATCCTGCCGGAATGACGAATGCATCGCCCGCTCCGAATTCGCACACGGTGCCGTCATCGCCGGTCAGGCGGATGCGGCCGCGCAGGATCGTGCAGGCTTCGTCCTCGGTGTAGGCGATGCGCCAGCACCCGACGGTGCTGGTCCAGAGGCCGGCGTGAAAGCGGCCGTCGGCGGAGGAGTAGCGGTTGTCTGCGGCGGCGACCGGCGCGCCCTGGGTGACGCGCTCGCGGTCGACCGGCGCCGGATCAAAGCGGGCGGGACCGTTCAGTCCGACGATGGAGGGATGCGTCACGACGGGTTTTTGCCCGCCGGTGCAGCGCCCAAGCCCTTGTCGTCGGCGGACGGCGCGGCGCGGCGGGCGGCAGGCACAAAGGCCGCGATCATCTGTTCCTGTACCTTGGTCCAATAGTCGAGATTCTGTTTGGCGATCTCGGCGAGTGAACCCACCGGGGCCTGGGCCATCAGTCGGGAGACCTGGGCCTGCAACTGCTCCTGCTGGGCACTGAAAGTCTCCACGCTCTTCTCAAGATACCGTGTCATGAAGTCCTGCAGCCCGTTGCCGTAGAACCGGATGATCGATTCCAGGACCGAACTCGACAGGATCGGCTTGCCGAACTGCTCCTGTTCGGCGATGACCTGCAGCAAAATCAGGCGGGTGATGTCGTCTCCCGTCTTGTCTTCGACGACACGGACCTTCTCGCCCTGCACGATGAACTCGCGGATGTCGTCCAGCGTGACGTGCCGCGATTGGGAAGCATCGTAAAGACGCCGGTTGGCGTATTTCTTGATCAATCGCTCGGGCGCGTTCATGGCGCGATTCTAGCCCATTTCTCGCAGTGCAAAAGGCCAAACGCGGGCCCCGGGCCGGAGAAAAAAGGGCGGGCCGCCCGATGGCGGACCCGCCCTGAGGGGGTAGGGGCAGGACCCGGCGAGCGGCCGGCTCCCTTTCGCGTCAGGCGGCGTCGGCGACGGGGCTCGTCTTGGCCTTGAACTCGCTCGAGGCGGTCTCAAACCAGCGGGTGTAGTCGCCACGGATGTCCTGCGTGAGGCGGCTCAGTTCCTGCGCGCGCTGGGTCTGGCGCTCGATGAAGGACTGGGCGAGCGCGGTTTGCGACTTGAGCGCTTCGGGCAATTCGTGATTCGACGAGCCGCTCTTCAGCGCCTCGAGCGAATATTCCAGTGCGTCGCCGGCCATGCCGTAGGTATGGCGAGCGAGTTTCTCGAACGACTGCACCGACAACAGGGTCAGCTGCGTCATCGGCTCGGCCATCTTGCGGCTCTGCTCGAGGAAGGCATTGATTTCGGCGGTGGGGTTCGTCATGGTGGGACTCCGGGTGTCTTGTTGCAGTGCAGTATAAACGAATATTTTTGCATTGCAACAAGTTTTGGAAATCCCACTTAAAAGCATACAAAGCAATCGGTTATGAGTGATTCAGGGGGCGCAGTCAGGGCACAGTACGGGGAGGAACTGCGTTGACGGTCGGGGCGGAGTGGCCCGGCGCGGCAGAGTATGCGGCCTGGTACGCCCGTTTTGCCGAGGCAGTGGCAAATACGTCGCGGGAAGAGGCAGGGGAGCCGCTGCGCGCGGAATTGCACCGCTACCTCGAGGCCTTCCTGCGTGCGTCAGGCGCCGCCGCGCCCGACGGCATTGGCACCCATCGCTTGAGATCGGTGCTGACCCCGCTGCTCGAACGCTTGGAGGCCGAGTACCAGGCCTTTGCGCGGTCACCGGTGGTGCTGGCGTCGATGCAGCAGGCTGTGGCGACGACCGCTGTCCTGCCGTCCCCTGCCATCGATCCGTTGGCCAAGGCGTTGCACACCCTCAGCCATGGGTGGGGACTGCCTGCGCAGACCACGCCCCGCATCGAAGTGTGGCGAGAGGGGACGACACGCCTGTACCGCTACGGCGTGGCCGGGCGCGGCAGTGGTCCTGCGCTGGTGCTCCTCTACGCCCAGATCAATCGTCCTTCGATTCTGGATCTTGAGCCTGGCCATTCGCTGGTGGAGGGGTTGGTGGCGGCCGGTCGCGACGTGTACCTCCTCGACTGGGGAGACCCCGCGCCTGAAGACCATGCACGGACTCTGGCGCAGTGGCTGCACGGCCGATTGCACCGTGCCATCCGTGCCGTGGCAGGGCGTCGCAAGGTGGACCTGCTCGGGATCTGCCAGGGCGGCGTCTTTGCCCTCTTGTATACGGCAACCCATCCCGCTCGCGTGCGCAGGTTGGTGACGATGGTGACGCCATAGACCAGAAGGATGGTGGGCCGGGTCCAGGCAAACGAAAGTCCTTCGGCGATGTCGGCAGGAATGCGCGCGAGATCGAGCCGGCGCGGCGTTTGCGGATGCACCAACCCGGCCAGCACGAAGGCGCCGGTGAACTGCACGAGCGCGGTCGCTGTATAGGCGCCCTTCATGCCGAGCCAGCCGAAGACGATGCCGCCCAGCAGCGGCCCGATCATGCGCGTGGCCGCGTTGGTCGCCGAGTCGAGCGCAATGGCGGGCACGGTGCGCTGCGGGCCGGCCACTTCGCCCACCATGCGGCGGCGGGTCGACATCTCGGTGGCCCACATCGTACCCGACACGAAATTGCCCAGGATCACGTGCCACAGCGCGAGGTGGCCGACGGTGGCGAGCGTCGCGAGCGACGTCGAGACCAGCGCCGGCACGAGCAGCGCCAGCAGCACGATGGTCTTGCGGTTGACGGCCTCGGAGATGGCGCCGGCGAAGGCGCCGAAGGCGAGCTGCGGCAGTTGCCGCGCGGCCACGACGACCGTCACCATGATCGCCGAGTGCGTGATCTCCCAGGCGAACAGGCCGGAGGCGAGCAGTTCCAGCCAACGCATGGCGTTGGCGGTCGCTCCCACCAGCCACAGCCGCAGGAAGTCCGTCGTCCGGAGCAGCTCCCCGATCGGTCCCTTCATTGGCGCACAATTTAGCGCAGCCTGGGCTACTCTTCCTCCGGCGAAACCGGGGAAAGGCCATGCAAAGAAGAACGGCGTTGAAAATCGCAGCCGCCAGCCTCGCGGCGCCAGCTCTGCTGTCCCACCCCGTTCGAGCCCAGGCAGGCTGGCCCAGCAAGGCCGTGCGCTTCATCGTGCCCTTCGCCCCGGGCGGCGGCAGCGGGATCGTGGCGCAGATGCTGGCCCCCAAGCTCACCGAGGTGTGGGGGCAACCGGTGGTGGTGGAGAGCCGGCCCGGCGGCAATACGGTAATCGGCCATGAAGCGCTCTTGCGCCTGCCTCCCGATGGCCACGCGTTC
>CAXBRZ010000149.1:0-6544 GCA_963978075.1 uncultured bacterium
TTTTTTTAATGATACGGCGACCACCGAGATCTACACTCTTTCCCTACACGACGCTCTTCCGATCTCCTGCAGTCGCAGGATGTCGTGCGGATTCGGCTCGCCATCGGCGATGACCTCGCCCTTTTCGACGGTCTCGCCTTCGAAGACGTTGAGATGACGCCACTTCGGAATCAGCTCCTCATACTTCTCGCCGTTTTCAGCGGTGATGATCAGGCGGCGCTTGCCCTTGGTTTCCTTGCCGAACGAGACTGTGCCCGAACGCTCCGCAAGAATCGCCGGATCCTTGGGCTTGCGCGCTTCGAAGAGATCCGCCACACGCGGCAGACCGCCGGTGATGTCGCGGGTCTTCGAGGATTCCTGCGGAATACGCGCGATGACGTCGCCGACGGACACTTTCGCGCCGTCTTCGAGGCTCACGAGCGCACCGGCCGGCAGCGCATAGACCGCGGGGATGTCCGTGTTGGCGAAGGTGATTTCCTTGCCCTTGGCGTTCACGAGTTTCACCACCGGACGCAGGTCGCGTCCACCGGAACCGCGCTGCTTCGGATCGAGAACCACGGTCGAAGACAGGCCGGTGACTTCATCCACCTGGGTCGTGACGGTCAGGCCGTCGACGAAATCCTGGAATTTGATGAAGCCGGCAACCTCGGTCACAACCGGGTGGGTATGCGGATCCCACTGAGCGATGACCTGGCCGGCAGCCGCCATTTCGCCTTCGTTGATGGAGACCACCGAGCCGTAGGGAATCTTGTAGCGCTCACGCTCGCGACCGAACTCGTCGACGATGCCGACTTCGCCCGACCGCGACGTGGTGACAAGGTGCCCCTTCTCGTGACGGACCGCCTTGATGTTGTGGAAGCGGATGGTGCCCTTGCTGCGCACTTCGACGCTGCTCGAAGCCGCTGCCCGTGATGCGGCACCACCGATGTGGAACGTACGCATCGTCAGCTGGGTTCCCGGCTCGCCGATGGACTGCGCGGCAATGACGCCCACGGCCTCACCGATGGCGATGCGGCGGCCACGACCAAGGTCGCGACCGTAGCACTGCGCACAAACGCCGTAACGCAATGCGCAGGTGATCGGCGAGCGGACCTGGACCTGGTCGACACCGGCCATTTCAAGCGCACGCACGAGCTTCTCGTCGATCAGCGTACCCGCTTCGACCAGAACCTCCCCATCCGAACCCGGACGCAGCACGTCGAGCGCGACCACGCGCCCGAGCACCCGCTCGCCCAAGCCTTCCACAACGTCGCCGCCTTCGACGATCGGCGTCATGCTGAGGCCCTGAGTCGTTCCGCAATCCACCTCGGTGATCACGAGGTCCTGCGAAACGTCCACCAGACGACGGGTCAGGTAACCGGAGTTCGCAGTCTTGAGTGCCGTATCGGCGAGACCCTTGCGGGCGCCGTGCGTCGAGATGAAGTACTGCAGAACGTTGAGACCTTCGCGGAAGTTCGCCGTGATCGGCGTCTCGATGATCGAGCCGTCGGGCTTGGCCATAAGGCCGCGCATGCCGGCGAGCTGACGGATCTGGGCCGCGCTACCACGGGCACCGGAATCGGCCATCATGAAGATCGAGTTGAACGACTTCTGACGGACTTTCTTGCCCTTGCTGTCGTCCACCTCGTCCGAGCCGAGCTTTTCCATCATGGCCTTCGCCACCTGGTCGTTCGTACGTGACCAGATGTCGACCACCTTGTTGTAGCGCTCGCCATCGGTGACGAGACCCGAGGAGTACTGCTCCTGGATCTCCTTCACCTCACGTTCGGCGCCCGCAAGGATGCGCTCCTTTTGCTCGGGCACGACCATGTCGTCCACACCGATCGAGACACCCGCGCGCGTCGCGTAGGCGAAGCCCGTGTACATCAGGTGGTCGGCAAAGACGACCGTATGCTTGAGGCCCAACGTGCGATAGCACTCGTTGATCGTGGCGGAGATGGTCTTCTTCGTCATGTCCCGGTTCACGAGATCGAACGAGAGACCTTTGGGCAGCACTTCCGAGAGCAATGCGCGGCCAATCGTTGTGTCGACCACGCGGCGGCGCTCGAGATCGGTACCGTCCGGCTGGCGGATGTGCTCGACAATCCGGACCTTGACCTTCGCCTGAAGGCTCGCGTGCTTGCCCTCGTAGGCACGGTGCGCTTCCGCCACGTCGGAGAAGAACATGCCTTCGCCCTGGGCACCAATGCGTTCGCGGGTCATGTAATAGAGCCCGAGCACGACGTCCTGCGACGGCACGATGATCGGGTCACCGTTGGCCGGCGAAAGGATGTTGTTGCTCGCCAGCATGAGTGCGCGGGCTTCCAGCTGTGCTTCGAGCGACAGCGGCACGTGTACGGCCATCTGGTCGCCGTCGAAGTCGGCGTTGAAGGCCGTGCAGACGAGCGGGTGCAGCTGGATGGCCTTGCCCTCGATCAGCACGGGCTCGAAGGCCTGGATGCCGAGGCGGTGCAGGGTCGGTGCGCGGTTCAGCAGCACCGGATGTTCGCGGATCACTTCCTCGAGGATGTCCCAGACTTCGGGACCCTCACGCTCGACCATGCGCTTCGCCGCCTTGATGGTCGTCGCCTCGCCGCGCAATTGCAGCTTGGAGAAGATGAATGGCTTGAACAATTCGAGGGCCATCTTCTTCGGCAAACCACACTGGTGCAGACGCAGGCGTGGGCCGACGACGATGACCGAACGGCCGGAGTAGTCGACGCGCTTGCCGAGCAGGTTCTGGCGGAACCGGCCCTGCTTGCCCTTGATCATGTCTGCGAGGGACTTCAGCGGACGCTTGTTTGTGCCGGTGATGGCGCGGCCACGACGTCCGTTGTCCAGGAGCGCGTCGACCGCTTCCTGCAGCATGCGCTTTTCATTGCGCACGATGATGTCAGGCGCGTTCAGTTCAAGCAGACGGCGCAGACGGTTGTTGCGGTTGATGACGCGGCGATACAGATCGTTGAGGTCAGAGGTTGCGAAACGGCCTCCATCCAGCGGAACCAGCGGGCGCAGGTCGGGCGGAAGGACGGGAAGAACCGTCAGCACCATCCATTCCGGACGGTTCCCGGATTCAAGGAAGGACTCGATCAGCTTCAGGCGCTTGGAAAGCCTCTTGATCTTGGTCTCGGAGGTGGTGTTGCCCATCTCCTCACGGACCGTGACCACCTCGGACGGGAGATCCAGAGACTTCAGCAGTTCGTACACGGCTTCGGCGCCCATGCGGGCGTCGAACTCGTCGCCGTGTTCTTCGATGGCCTCAAGGTAGGCCTCGTCGGTCAGGAGTTGGCCCCGGCTCAACGGAGTCATTCCGGGCTCGATCACCACGAACGCTTCGAAATAGAGCACGCGCTCGATCTCGCGCAGTGTCATGTCCAGCAGGAGTCCGATGCGTGACGGCAGGGACTTCAGGAACCAGATGTGCGCCACAGGGCTCGCAAGCTCGATGTGGCCCATCCGCTCACGGCGGACCTTGCTCTGCGTGACTTCGACGCCGCACTTTTCGCAGACCACTCCGCGATGCTTGAGGCGCTTGTACTTGCCGCAAAGGCACTCGTAGTCCTTCACAGGCCCGAAGATTTTCGCGCAGAAGAGACCGTCACGTTCCGGCTTGAAAGTCCGGTAGTTGATCGTTTCTGGCTTCTTTACTTCGCCGTACGACCAGGACTTGATCATGTCCGGCGATGCAAGCGCGATGCGAATCGAGTCAAAGCTCTCGACCGGGGCCTGCTGCTTGAAGAACTTGAAAATATCCTTCATGTCCACTCCTACCGTATCGTCAGTTTCCGCCAATCGTCATCAACAGGGGACGCTGTTACGTCCTTCCGAGGGGGGTCACCCCTCGGACTCGAGCTCCATATTGATTCCGAGCGATCGGATTTCCTTGACGAGGACGTTGAAGGACTCGGGCATGCCCGCGTCCATCAGATGATTGCTGTCGACAATGTTCTTGTACATCTTGGTACGGCCATTCACGTCGTCGGACTTCACCGTCAACATTTCCTGCAACGTGTAGGCTGCGCCATAGGCCTCAAGCGCCCAGACTTCCATTTCACCGAAGCGCTGGCCGCCAAACTGCGCCTTGCCACCCAGCGGCTGCTGCGTGACGAGGGAGTACGGGCCGGTGGAGCGCGCGTGCATCTTGTCATCGACAAGGTGGTTGAGCTTGAGCATGTACATGTAGCCCACGGTCACCTCGCGCTCGAACCGGTCACCGGTGCGACCGTCGTACAACGTCGTCTGGCCGCTGACGGGCAGATCCGCCAGTTCGAGGAGACGCTTGATCTCAGCTTCCGTGGCACCGTCGAATACGGGCGTTGCCATCGGAACGCCCTTCGACAGGTTGCGGCAGAGTTCGATGATTTCGGCGTCGGACAGAGACGCCGTATCCGCGCGCTGACCGCCGGTCTTGTTGTAGATCTGGTCCAGGAATCCACGCAGGTCGGCAACGGCCTTCTGCTGCTCGAGCATGCGTCCGATCTTCAGGCCAAGCCCGCGCGCCGCCCAGCCAAGGTGCGTTTCGAGGACCTGCCCGATATTCATACGGCTCGGAACACCCAGCGGGTTCAGAACGATGTCAACCGGGGTGCCGTCGGCGGCGTACGGCATGTCCTCGACCGGAACGATCGTGGAAATGACGCCCTTGTTACCGTGGCGGCCGGCCATCTTGTCGCCTGGCTGGATGCGGCGTTTGACGGCGAGGTACACCTTGACCATCTTGAGCACGCCGGGCGCGAGGTCGTCGCCCTGGGTGATCTTCGCCTTCTTGTCCTCGAAGCGCTTGTCGAACTCGCGCTGCTGGGCCGCCAGTCGTTCGGCAACCTGTTCGAGCTGTGCATTCGCGTCGTCATCCTGCAGACGGATTTCAAACCACTGCTCGCGTGACAG
Organism: uncultured bacterium; assembly: GCA_963978075.1. Taxonomy (GTDB): domain Bacteria; phylum Pseudomonadota; class Gammaproteobacteria; order Steroidobacterales; family Steroidobacteraceae; genus CAIKZZ01. Next base: position 4,867 of record CAXBRZ010000149.1, read on the forward strand.
GTCATCCAGATAGTCAGCGGCGATCGTCGATCCCGCCTTCAGTTTCTTCGGACCGCCATCGGCAACCTTGCCAATCAGCATGGTGCGCACACGCGAGAACAGGTCGTCCTCGAGGATGCGTCGCTGGTCGTTCAGGTCCTTGCGCACACTTTCGATTTCCGACTTCTCGATCGAGAGCGCCCGGCTGTCCTTCTCGACACCGTCACGCGTGAACACGCGGACGTCGATCACGGTTCCGTCCATGCCAGGGGGAACGCGAAGACTGGTGTCCTTAACGTCGCTGGCCTTCTCGCCGAAGATCGCGCGCAACAGCTTCTCTTCCGGAGTCAGCTGCGTCTCGCCCTTTGGCGTAACCTTGCCGACCAGAATGTCACCCGCCTTCACTTCCGCACCGATGAAGACAATGCCGGCCTCGTCGAGCTTCGCCAAGGCAGCGTCGCCCACGTTGGGAATATCGGCAGTGATTTCCTCAGGCCCGAGTTTCGTATCACGCGCAACGCAGGCCAGTTCTTCGATGTGAATCGTGGTGAACCGGTCTTCCTGGACGACACGCTCGGAGATGAGGATCGAGTCCTCGAAGTTGTAGCCGTTCCACGGCATGAACGCGACCAGCATGTTCTGGCCAAGGGCAAGTTCGCCAAGATCCGTCGACGGCCCGTCCGCCAGGACGTCCCCGCGGGTCAGGTAGTCGCCGACTTTCACCAGCGGACGCTGGTTGATGTTGGTGTTCTGGTTCGAACGCGTGTATTTGACGAGGTTGTAAATGTCGACGCCGACTTCGCCGGCCGTCGCTTCTTCGTCATGCACGCGAACGACGATACGGCTGGCATCGACGTAGTCGACAACACCGCCGCGATTGGCGCGCACGGCAGTCCCCGAGTCGACCGCGACAGTGCGCTCGAGACCCGTGCCGACGAGCGGCTTCTCCGCACGCAGGCAGGGCACCGCCTGACGTTGCATGTTCGAGCCCATCAGCGCGCGGTTCGCGTCGTCATGCTCAAGGAACGGAATGAGCGACGCCGCGATCGACACCAGCTGGTTCGGAGACACGTCCATCAACTCGATGTCATCCGGATTGACCAGGGCGAAGTCGCCCTTACGACGGGCCGAGACGAGATCGCTGCTCAGCTTCCCGGAACGCAGGGCTTCTTCCATATAGCGCCATTCGTTACCGGTGCAATAAGGTTTATTAAATGGAATCATGTTGTGGGGATAGCTTCGTAAGGAATGAACTTGGCTTTTTCAGGCAGCAGAAATTTCATGAATCCGATTTCGGCTTCACTGCCGGTTTTTTTATATCGCCGTTCATGCACATTAAAATAAGACCAGGGATCCGAAAAATCAATCTGTGATTCATGGTCTACCAAACGTATATCGCCTGATCCGTATTGTTCAAGATACGTGCGCATGGCATCCATCTTTTCGCCAATACTTCTTTCTGTAAACTGAAATCCGATTTTATGTGAAATGGAAACAGCGGGACTCCCGGCATAAATCTCATTGTACTTCATATCCCTTGTAACAACTGAACCAGCCATGGCCATGGACTTATCTGCTGCTTCTATTGGAGAGACGATACAATGACCAACAAACCAGACATCCTGCCCGATATGCATAGGCTTCTCACTCAGAAAACGACAGCCTTCCAGGGTATCGCCATATTTGATATGACTCCAGA
>CAXBRZ010000150.1:0-6530 GCA_963978075.1 uncultured bacterium
ATCCAGGACTACACCATCTATGACGTTGGCTATGTGGCGCCGCCCGTCGTTGCCTACTACAACCCACCTGACGCGACGACTGCGTTGAATAAACTCCTTTCGGTCGCCGATCGCGCATATCACGTGAACGCCAACGAGCAGTACTCGCAGGAAATACGCCTCTCGAGCCGCTTCCCTTCCCGGGGCATCACGACTTTGCTGGGCGCGTATCTCAATCACGAGGCTCGTAGCCACGTTTCCGCCGAGAACGCCGCAGGCTTCGGCGCGATGACGAATGAGTTGTTTGGAGTCGGCGCGAATGAGGCACTCAATGCGGCCGGCCCAAGCTTCGGCTTCCCACCGGATGGCGCAAACCTAGGCGACATCCTCTACGCCGAAGATTCGGAGTTGCGATTCAACCGCGTCGCCATCTACGGGGAGGCCTCGTACGAACCGACTGAGCACATGAAGGGCCTGAAGGTGACCGCCGGCGTACGATATTCGCGAATCACGGAAAAGCGGACCGGGTACGCTGACGGCTTCTTCAACGGCGGATACCAGCCACTCACCGCTGCCTTTAATGAGAACCAGACGGCTCCGAAGCTCCGCGCCTCCTATCAGATCAATGACGATACGCTCGTCTACGTGTCGGCCGCCAAAGGCTTCAGGCTCGGCGGCCAAAACTCCTCTCTGCCATTAAGTTGCGCAGCGGAATTGCAGGCCTCGGGGCTCAACTTCTCGCCCTCATACCAAACCGACAGCATCTGGAGTTATGAAGCTGGCGCCAAGGTGTCGACCAACGACCATCGCCTGCAACTGAATGCCTCGGTGTTCCACATCGACTGGACGAACATTGTCCAAGGCATCGGCTTTCAGGTCTGCGGCTTCGGCTTCAACGCCAACTTCGGCAAAGCGACGAGCAATGGCGGCGACGTGTCGCTGCAGTGGCGCCCCCTATCCGGCCTCAACATTGACCTCGGGCTCGCTTACACCAACGCCCGATTCGACAAGAGTGTTGTCATCGACGGAACACCTTCGAGCCGAGAGGTCCCGCTCAGCGTACCCTGGAGCGGCAACGCGACCGTCACCTACGAGTGGGCCTTTGCCTCAGGTCACGCCTATGCACGCGGCGAGTTCCTTTACACGGATGTAAGCCGTGGCGCGTTTTACGCCTCGGGCGTCAACTTCATCCGGCCGGCTTACGACACCATAGGTGCATCAGCCGGCTACAAGTGGGAACATTGGGACGTTTCAATCTACGGCAAAAACCTCACGGACGCCCACCCGCCACTGCAGCAGGATACGGGCCTTGGTTACTACAACGTCGCGACGATGCGCCCGAGACAGATTGGCCTCCAAGCACGGCTCAGCTTCTGATCAAGCACGGGTTCGCCGCCCCCTTCAAGGGGCGGCGAAGGCCCGGTGGATGAACCTCAAGATGCGCTCGCGCGCATCGAACCCGTGCCATGGTTCGGGCGATGGCTCGCCATAAAGGCCGCGCGCGAGTCCGCCGTGATCTTCCCGCGGATAAGTCACAAGTTCGACCGCCACACCCGATTGCCGCAGGGCACGATACATCTCCTGCGACTGTCCCAGCGGATCGGTAACGTCGGCCTCACCCTGCAGGAGCAGGAATGGGGTGTGCGCGTTTGCTGCGCCTGAAAGGGGGCTCTGACGCCATGCGTCGGTGCCGTGCTCCCACGGCTTGCCGAAGTACCAGCGGTCGTACCAAGAACTTTCCTCCGTGCCGTACTCACTGAACTGGTCGATCACCGGCGCACCACTGACTATCGCTTTGAAACGCCTCGTGCGTCCTTCGACAAATCCGGCCATCTCCCCGCCATAGCTGTAACCAACAAGCGCCAGTTTGGTGGGATCCACCGGCGCATGCTCAAGCACCCAGTCAACGCCGCTCATCACGTCGCGGTAATCCCCACCACCGAGGTCGTTGCGATTGGCAGCCGCGAAGTCGGGTCCCCGACCGGTACTACCCCGCGGGTTCGTGCGCAGCACTGCCCATCCCTGGCCTACGAGAAAATCTACGAAGGGGTCGTAGCGGTCGCTGTAAGCGCCGAGCGGACCTCCGTGCACTTCAACGATCAGCGGCACGCGGTGCGAGACGTCCGACGGCAATGCCAGAAGTCCTTGCAGACGCCGCCCCTCGAACGTCCACTCAATCCGCCGGGCGGCGATGGTCGCCACGCCGTCAAGAACGGAAGGAGTATCAAGACGCCGCGGCGCCTCGCCGAAATGCTGCGCGAAATAAAGCGCGGGAGCCTTGCCGCTTGAGGAGCCGACAAACGCGATCCCCGCGGCGTGCGCATCAACCCCATCAACCACCGCAACACCCGGTGACCATTGGGACGGGAGGCGCTCTGCTGGGTCAAAGCGCAATAGAGGAGCATCAAGCCCCTGCTGCCCGGCGACGAGAACCGCACCATCACCGAGATCCTGTGGACGACCCGCAGGAATCGCCTCGCCCTCGTTCCAGTCATGAATCTGACCGCTGGCAAGTTCGATCGCATAGAAGCTAGGGTAACCAGGAGGCGTATCGGCCAACGCCTGCGCAGTAACGTAAACGCGCCGTCCGTCTGCCGAATAGGCAGCCGTCATGACGGTCGGTGGTAGCAAGGCGAGCCGCTCGAGCGTGTCATTACCCTGGACGTGGACAATCCAGCCACTGTTCTGCGGTCCAAGATCACCTGTACGGTGAGCAGGCGCGAGAATCACCAACAAGTCCTGCCCATCCGGACTCCATTCAACATCCTGCACGTCACACGCGGCGCAAGCTCCGGACAGGTCCACATCGCGAACCGCCGCGGTTGCGGCGCGTGGATCCATCAAAACCAGTCTCACCCGGTGAGTCTCATGATCCACGAGCGTCGCATCCGCTTTTGCATCCGCCAGTGCTTTCTCTCCGGGGGTCTGCGGATCGCGTGCCCAAACCGCCAGTGAAGTGCCTTCCGGCGACAAGCGAAACCCCTGCACATCCACGGCCATGCGCGTGCCCATGACCGAGGGCACGCCGGATACGACCGAAGCAATGGTGTCGCCTGCCAGAATGTCATCGACCCGCACAGGCAGCGTCACCGGCACAGCCATCGCCTCGCCTCCGGAAAGCGGCAAGCGGAAGAGCCCCTGGTGCTTATCGCGCTTCGCCAGAAACCAGACAGACGAACCGTCGGCTGAGAAGACACCACCGTGCTCACCCTGCGAATCCGTACCAAGACCAGATGCGGTTAGCGGCTGCGCTGAACCCCCGTCAGTTGGCGTTATCCACAGATGCCCCCGCCCCCCGTCGGCAGTCGCATCAACAAAGCGAAACAGAACTTTTCGCCCATCGGGAGAAAGGCGCGGATCCTCGATCCGGCGCACCTCGCGCAACTGCTCGTTGGTGGGAAAGGTGTCCGCCGAGGCAAAAGGAGCCTGCCATACCTCCATACAAGCGAGAATCAGCAACAAACATAGTTGGATGGTCTTGCGAACCGACATCGTATGACGATTAGACATGGCAACCTCCCGGCCGTGCGGACGTATGGCTGCGAATCGTACTGCCGAATCGATGGGACTGAGGGCTCGGTTCGTAAAGACTCAAGGACGATTGCTAGAGGTCGGTCGGAAGAACCGAGATTCCGATATCAGGATCCTGAGCGGCAGAATCTTTACATCCCGTCCGATGAGGACAAGCAGAATGGCGGCACATGCGGCCCGCCCCCGCCTTACAACATTTCGAGGAAGGACGACCAGGGTGAGGGCGTGAACCCTGACCTCCCAGTTTGAGACTGAGGCTTTTGCAAGACCTTTCCATGACCTTTCCAAGGCACCCTTAACCAGGGCGATCTGACGGCACCTATAGGTCACCTTTGGCGCCGTAAATCATTGTCTTTATTGGCAAAGACTTCCCCTGAGTCGGCCTCGGGATCATTGACATGGAAGGGGGCACAGGTTCGATCCCTGTCGCGCCCACCAGCCCACTCACACCTTCCCCCACCCCGTGGCGCGGATCGCGGTCTTCATGGCCTTGACATCGAATGGGCGTTTTGCGGGTGCCGCAGCACCCCACAGCTCGCCGACCGACCTCAGAGCGCCTGGTACCTTGTGGCGCGAACTGGGCGGACGGACTTGGCCTTGAGCGGTGCAGGAGCACCTGTGCCAGCACCCGGGTTTTGAGGTTCCCCGAGTCGGACCCTCCGCAGGAGGGCCCCTGAAGAGGAACCCTCTCCGCGGCAAAGACAGAAGGTTCCGGGGCGAAAGGGCCCGCTGCGCCACACCTCAACGCGGGCCCTGCTGTGGTTTTTGCAAGGACCCCTTCAAACGTTGTTAGACTCCCGCCGAGGAATGCGCTGCCACGTATTCCCACGCAATGCCTTAACCAGCAAAGGGGAGAGTATGTCGGCCCGTTCAACTTGCACCCGTCTCACTGGAATTCTGGTCGCGTCAGTGCTCGCTGTCGCCTCGCATGAGGCATTGGCCCAGAGCGCCGAATCGACACTTCGTGGTAGCGCACCGGCGCGCGCAGTGGTGACAGCGCGAAATGTCGCAACCGGCCTTGTGCGGCGGACCACGGCTTCGGATGACGGCACATACGTCCTTGTCGGCCTCCCTTCTGGCACCTACGAGGTCGATGCGGGTCCGAAAACCCTGACACGGGTGCAATTAAATGTTGCATCGACCTCAACGGTAGCCCTCAGCGAAGCGCTGGAGGACGTGACGGTCACCGGTATGCGAGATCCGGCGAATTCGCCCGAGATGCGCACCCCGGAAGTCGGCTTCCTGGTATCCCTGCGGGAAATTGAGACGATCCCGCAGGCGACCCGAAACTTCCTCGAATTCGCAGACACCGTCCCGGGCATGCAGTTTACCGTTGACTCCAACGGCAATTCGCAATTACGGGGCGGTGGTCAGAACAGTAGCGCGCTGAATGTGTTCATCGATGGCGTAGGCCAGAAGAGCTACGTCAAGGACGGGGGCATCACCGGCCAGGTCCAAACGCAGGGAAATCCGTTTCCCCAGCTGGCCATCGGCTCCTACAAGGTCATCACTTCGAACTACAAGGCCGAGTACGATCAGGTCTCAAGCGCAGCGATCACCGCGGAGACGAAATCCGGCACAAACGAGTTTCATGGTGAAGCATTTGTGGACTACACAAATCAAAACCTGCGCAGCAAGACCACGGCAGAAGAGGCTGCCGGGGTCAAGACGCCCTCCCGCAACGATGAATACGGGTTCGCGTTCGGCGGCCCCATCATTGCCGACAAGATGCACTTTTTCATGACCTATGAGGCCAAGCGTTTCCAGACACCGGCCTCCATCCAGCCAGGCATCAGCACGATCCAGACTGGAGCACCTATTTCGTCGGTTCTACCTGCCAGCGTGACCTCGCAATTTGGCCCGACGGAGCGGCCGTTCAGTTCGGACCTTTACTTTGCCAAGGTCGACTGGGAAATCACCGGCGCGGACCGCATCGAGTTGTCAGGCAAGTGGCGCAAGGACTCCCAGGCCAACTTTGGCTCTGGCATTTATGCGGCGGAACACGGCACCAACCAAGAGAATACGGACAATCGCCTCACAGCCAGATGGCAGCACACCACCGACCGTTGGACGAACGAACTGCTCCTGACCTACGAGGACGCGTTCTTCAAGCCGCAGGGCAAGAACGGCAGCGTCAACGGCTCGGTCTACACCTGGAAGAACGGCAACAACGACAACGGCATCATCAGTGTCGATGGTGTCGATCCGCGTGCCACCCAGAACAAGGGCCAGAAGGGCATGGCGATCGCCGACAACATCACCTTCAGTCACCTGACCTGGCACGGCGACCACACGGTCAAGGCTGGTGTGAAGTTCAAGGCAGTCGACCTGACCGCCAAGGACGCGGAGTCGGGCTACAACCCGATCTTCAACTACGACGTCTCGGCCGGCGGCGTGGCCACGATCCCTTACAAGGCCACCTTCGCGATCGTCACTCCGGGCCTCAATCCGGTGGCGTTCTCCAAGGACCGTCAGCTCGGCATGTACCTGCAGGACGACTGGGCCGTCAACAACCGCCTGACCCTGAACCTCGGCGTGCGCTACGACATCGAGTGGAACCCGTCGTACCTCGACTTCGTGACCCCGCAGGGCCTCATTGACGCGTTCAACACGGTCATCGATCCGGCCACTGGCCTCACATACGGTCAGAGCCTCGGTCTCAGCAACGACCCGAACGTGAAGGTCAACATCAACGACTACATCTCCAACGGCCACAACCGCAAGGTCTTCATGGGCCAGGTCGCGCCGCGCCTCGGCTTCTCGTACGACATGGACGAGGACCAGAAGCACGTGCTCTTCGGCGGGTTCGGCCGCGCCTACGACCGCAACCTGTACGACTACCTGCAGCTTGAAGTGACGAAGATGGCCCTGGCCGAATCGTCGGTGAACTTCAACACGCCGGACCATGTGTGCACGCCGGGCGTGAACAACTGCTTCGCATGGGACCCGAACTACCTGAACGGCGCGGCGGGCCTGCAGGCCCTCGTGACGGGCAAGCTCGAGATCGGAAGAGCACACGT
>CAXBRZ010000151.1:0-6511 GCA_963978075.1 uncultured bacterium
GGCCTCGCGCAGGGCCTGGCGCGCATCGGCGGAGGCAGAGCCTTCGGAGAGCGCGGCGATGAAGGCCAACCGAAGCAGCAGATCAGGATCGTCTGGTGCCAAGAGCAGCGCGCGACGCCTGCGCGGATTCGCCACACCACTCGTTCCGGCGAGAAGCAGGCTCATGGCGCCCCCCGCGTATACAGGGTCAGCCGAACATTGGCTTCAACAATCCCATCGGCAATGCTCTTGCGCTCGATCGAGAGCTCACTGATGGCCGCCGTCGGAACAGCCTTGAGGACCTCGTCGATGAAAGACCGCACCGCAGGGTAAGGCCCGGATACCGGGAACGAGACGTTGTAGCGGGTGACCCCGCCGGTGTGTTGGGACGAAATGTCGTACTTGCCCGAATCCAGCGACAGGCCCGCGCCATCGGCCTGAGCAAGGATGACCCCGAGCAGTCTGGGAACCTCGGTACGGATCGGCAGGGAATCGAGCAGCCGGCGCGGATCATCCGCCGTGGCTGCCGCCGCCTGCACGGCGTGTCGCGCGGAGGCAGCCTTCGAAGCCTGCAGGTCGCCACGCAGCGTTTCCACCTCATTGACCAGGGGCAGATGGGTCGACAGGGCAAAAACCAGCCCAGACGCCACCAGCGCGATGCCAATCAGGCCTCGCCGCCCCGTACGGCGTACCGCCCACGCGATCGTCGGCAACCATTGCCGGGCCGGACGCTGACGAACGGTCACCGCATTGCCATCGATCGCCCCTCGGGCGACCGGCGCCTCGGGCGACCGTGTCAGCGGAATGAGGTTGTCGCTCATGACCGCCACTCCGCCGACAGTTTGACGCGGATCGGGTGTTCGGGATCGTCCTTGCGACGCTCATGGCTTTCCAGCATCGGATAACGCAGCAACGTGGACTGCTGCAGCCGCTCCAGATACTTGAGGGCGTCTGGCAACTGCCTGACTTCGGCGATGACCCGGACCGTATGCTTCTGGGGATCGGGCACCACGCTCAGCACGGACACCGTCGCCTGCATGTCGTGATTGGCCGCCTCCAGTTCGTTCAGGAGCGGCGTCCAGGGAACGTCGAGTTCGTGTTGGACGGCATTCAGTTCCGCCACGACCTTGGGATCGGTCACCGGCGCCGAGCGTTTGACCCGCGGCAGCGCATCCATCTGTGCCTCGAGGCTGGCCCGTTCGTTGAGTTTGCCGTTGAAGGCAACCGCAATCCCAACCAGCGAGACGATACCTGCGACTACGAGCGCAACGCCCGTCCTGCGCGCCTCATGCACCGGCGCGACGAAATCCAGTTGCACGGTCATTGGCGTTTTCATGCGGCAACCCTCTGCAGCAGCGCCAGTTCAGGCGATGCCTCGAGCTTTGCGTCGGGCTCAAGCCAGGTCAGATCCGGCATCTCCTCGCGGCCGGCAGAGCGGAGCGAGAACGGCGCATCCACATACAGCCGTCCATCTCCCCCGGTGCTGTCGGTATACCGACCCAGGGCACGCAACCGCTGCAATTCGACGCTCCACTGGGATGACAGACGTGCCATATGCACCCTCTGCCATTCGCCGTCACGAAGTTGAACCGCCGTCATCGACGCATCATCCAGACTGACAAACCACCCGGCATCCGCCGGCAACTGGCGACGCCACGCGTTGAAGGCCACGACAAGCTGGGGCTGCAGGGAAGTCAACTGCAAATGCGCGGCCAGCAGCACGTCCTCAAGCTCGGTACGCAGCGGAGAGGGCATTGCGCAGGCAAGGTACGCGCGTCCCGGGGGCGCATCGGTCAGCGTGACGGTCCAATCGGTCAGGCCATCACCGTACAGGTCTGCAAGCACATAGCGGGCATGACTTAAGCGTCCATCCGCGTCGAGGCGAATCGCAGGCGCCGGCACGAGCGCAAAGCGCACCCAGGGGTCGGCGACGATGACGCGCGCAGACGCATCCTGAAACTGGCTGTCCGTGAGCATCTCGCTCAGGCACGAAAACGCAGGAGCAGGATTGCCGGCATGTCCGTTATCCACCGCGCAGGACTGGCTCGCCAGCACGCGCGGTCGTATGCCGTTACGGACGCGCATGAGCGCCACGCGCTGCGGCGCCAGATAGGCGACGACCTGTTCACGCCATGGCCGTAACACGGTTCGCCTCCAGCAAGGTAGTTTTGCCGTCACGCACCAGTTCCAGCGCGACAGTACGCATCAGTTTGGAACCGCCCGCTTCGGCCAGTTCCTTCAGGCGTCGGGCCGGCGCGCGGGCAACAATGGCCTCGCGCAGTTCGTCCGTCAGGACGAGCAACTCACCAATGGCCTTACGACCCTTGTAACCGGTGCCGCGGCAGTGCGCGCAACCGCGACCGACGCGGAACTGCCAATTGGAGACAGCCGCAAGTTCAAGCCCCGCCTGCGCCACCAATTCCGGCGCGGGCAGGTGAGGCTCGGCGCACTGCTCGCAGACCACGCGGATGAGGCGCTGGGCCATGATGCCGTTCAGCGCCGACACGAAGGCATAGGGATCGACCTCCATATGGGCAAACCGTCCCAACACGTCAAACACATTGTTTGCGTGGACCGTCGTGAAGACAAGGTGACCCGTGAGCGCCGATTGGATGGCGATCTGGGCCGTCTCAGGGTCGCGGATTTCACCGACCATGATCTTGTCCGGGTCATGACGCAGCACGGAGCGAAGGCCACGGGCAAAGGTGAGGCCCTTCTTCTCGTTGACCGGAATCTGCAACACACCGGCCAGTTGGTACTCGACCGGATCCTCGATCGTGATGATCTTGTCCTGACCGGTATTGGTTTCCGAGATCGCCGCATAGAGCGTCGTCGTCTTGCCCGATCCTGTGGGACCGGTGACGAGCAGCATGCCGTAGGGCAGGTTGGACAGGCGACGCAGTCGATGCACAATGTCCTGATCAAAGCCCAGGCCGTCAAGGCGCAGGCCCTGCAATTCGTCGGTCAGCGTCTGCTTGTCGAGAATACGCAGCACGGCGTCTTCACCGTGCACACTGGGAATGATGGAAACGCGAAAGTCGATGGGGCGGCCCTTGAGCGCCAGCTTGAAGCGTCCATCCTGTGGAACACGTCGCTCGGCGATATCAAGTTCGCTCATGACCTTGATGCGCGAGATGACCTGCTCGCACAGGTCCGCACCACCCAGCGAGGCTACGTGGATGAGCACACCGTCGACGCGGTAGCGGACGGCAAGGCCCGACGGCCGGGTCTCTAGGTGGATATCGCTGGCGCCTGCCTTGAGCGCGTCATACACCGTCGAGTGCACCAGTTTGACGACCGGACTGGAATCACTGGAAATCGTCGCGAGCGACAGGTTCTCGACCACGTCGTCATCGGCACTGCCCTCATCGTCGGCCATGCCGGCGACATCCATCGCCCGCATGTCCTGTTCGTGGCGGGCGATGAACGCTGAAATGGCCTCCGCCGATGACAGCGTCCAGGTGAGTTGCGCGTGCACCCGCACTTCAATCCAGCCTCGGACGGCAGGATCAAAGGGGTCGGCAATGACGCCAAGCAGTTCGCCGGCCCGGCGCACGACGACCGCGCCACGGCGCGCGGCATCGGCAGGACCCAGCACATCAAACGCCGGCGGCAAGTCCAACAATGCGGTCCCGGTCAGCACCGGATACTCGAGCTTGGCGCCCAAGGCCTGGGCGAGGGTATCGCCATCGAAGCCACTGAGTTCCTGCAGGCGCATCAGCACCGTGCGGTCATCAGGGCGCGACAATGCCGCCTTGATCACCTCATCGGCAATCTGCGGCGGCAGCGCCTCTTTAGGCTTGCGCAGGTCAATGACGGTAGCACTCATCGGATGCTCCCGGCCAGTTCGAATATGGGAAAGTACATGAGCACCACAATGCCGCCGATCACAAGACCGATCACCGCCATCATCGCAGGCTCGATCAGTCGGGTGGCAACATCCACAAAGCGGGAAAGTTCGTCGTCGTAAAAAGCGGCGATGCGCTCCATCATCTCACCCATGTTGCCGCTGCGCTCGCCAACCCGCAGCATGCGTTCGGCCACCGCAGTGGTCAGGCCCTCGCCGGCCAGCGCTTCCGTCAGCGATCGTCCCTCGCGCACCGCACGAGTTGCGGCCACCAGACGAGGCTGGGCATTGGCGGCAAGGAGACCGCGCGTCATCTCGAATGCGGTCACGACAGGAATACCACCGCGCAGAAGCATGCCGACCGTGCGGTACAGGCGTGCCAGCTGGTAGGTCTGCATCTGGCGCCCGATGGCGGGAATGCGCAGTATCGACCGGCCCAGGGCGGCACGAAAGGAAGCCTGCGCAACGAGGTAGGCAAGACCGCCCATCAGCCCCAGGAACGCGACCAGCACCGCGAGGCCATGCGCCTCGAGGAGTTGTCCCCACTGCATCAGGATCCTGGATGCGAGCGGCAGCTCGCCGCCGATTTCCTCGTACACGCTGCTGAATCTCGGAACCACATAGGCGACCAGAAACAGCACCACAAGAAGTCCTGCGCTCAGCAGCACCGCTGGGTAAATGGAAGCATTGATGAGGCGCTTCTTGAGAACGTTGATCTGTTCCTGGTACGCGACATAGCGTCGCAAGGCCTCGGAGATGGCACCACTGCGCTCACTGGCCCGCACCGTCGCGACATAGAGTGCCGGGAAGGTGCTTGGAAACTCACCGAGCGCGACTGACAGGCTCTGCCCCTCGAACAGGCGGCGGCGCAAGCCTTCGAGCACCGAGCGGATCGCCTCATCCCGCTCTTTCTCGGTCAGCGCGTCGATGGCTTCGACCAGAGTGAGCCCTGCTTCCAGCAAGGCCACCAGTTCATTGGAGAAAGGTACAAGGGCCAGTTTTGCCCGGCCCATGCGCAGACGCGTCGCCTCGATCGACAGGATGCGCAGGCCACGGGCCACCGCCTGGCGACGGACGTCCGTCTCGTCCAGCGCATCGATCTCGTGGATCGCGAGCGCGCTGGATGCATCCATGGAGGTGACTTTGTAGCGCATCGGCTTACCAGTTCACGATATCCGCGTCTTCGCCGGTGCCGCCTTCGCGGCCGTCCTTGCCGTAGGACTGCAGGTCATAGTCGCCGTGCGTGCCGGGCTGGCCGTAAACGTAGGGTCGACCCCAGGGATCGGGCGGAATGCCCTTGCGCAGGTAAGGTCCGGCCCAGTTGGTCTCGCCACTCGGGGCGGCCACGAGCGCCTGCAGGCCCTCCTCCGTCGAGGGATAGCGGCCCACGTCGAGGCGGTACTGGTCGAGCGCCTTTTCCAGCGAGTCGATCTGGGCCTTGGCCACCTTGGCCTGGGATTTGCCGACCTGCGCAAAGTAGCGGGGCGCGACGAGCCCGGCCAAAAGGCCGATGATGACCATCACGACTAGCAGTTCGAGCAGGGTGAACCCCTTCGACGCTCGCCGGCGCGCAGACTGAGTAATCACGAGCATCCACTCCTTTAGCCCATATAATCAATGGGTTATAAAATTTCCCATTGTCCCGTTCCGTCGGGGCGCCCGTACCCGGTCGTGGGACTTTTCGCCCTCCGGCCGGGACAGGGAAACCCCGCCCGGTCCGGCACGTCAGTACCGGACCTTGGCAGGGCTTACTGTATCAAACTGACATAATGCATCCGTGACCGGAGTCACGTTAACGCTCAATTGAGGCGGGCACCGCTTCGTGGGGTCTGGGCGGCAGTAAGTGGCCACTCGAGGCGCACCGCCGTCCCCTGGCCGGGGGCCGATTCGATCCGGTACCGCCCCCCGAGACGTTCGGTCCGTTCCCTGAGCCCGCGCAAGCCGCGGGATTCGCGCACCGGAACCTCCGCTCCGGCGGGCCGCGCCGAATCGAAACCGTCGCCGTCATCGGTGACCAGTACCGACAAGCGGTCTCCGCGCAGCGCCAACTCCACCCGGACCTCGGCGGCATGGGCATGGCGAGCCACGTTGTTGAGCAGTTCCTGCACCGAGCGGAAGACATCGGTGCCGAGGGTGTCCGGGATCTGCGCGTCATCCACCGCGATATCGGTGGTCATCGACACGCCGGTGTAGACGTCGTTCCACTCGCGGCAGAGATAGCGGACCGCCGAGGCCGCCCCCAGATCATCCAGCACCGCCGGGCGCAGGTTCATGGAAATGTTGCGCACGTCCACCAGCACTTCGCGCACACGCCGCGCACCGGTTTCCAGCAGGCGGGCCGCTTCTGCGGACCGCTCCCGTTCCATCAGGACCTGAGCATTCTCCAGCGAATACTTGATCGCCGTGAGCGACTGGCCCACCGAATCATGCAGGTCCTGCGCGATGCGCTTGCGTTCCAGTTCCTGCGCGTCGATGTCGGACGTCATTTCAGCGAGACGCGCGAAGGCCCGGCCGCTGCGCCGGACGCCACTCCACTGCACCGCGATCGGCGGCAGCGGATCGGCTTCGTTCGCAAGGCGCGGCGCCAGGCGTGCCAGCAGGGCGAGACTGGCCGCCCAGGCCATTCTGCCGAGCGCAAGACGCGTGCAATTCGGCGGCATCGGAAAGCGATCGACGGCGACGATC
>CAXBRZ010000152.1:0-6477 GCA_963978075.1 uncultured bacterium
GGCTCGACATCGCGCGCGTGCTCGAGGCGTCCTACGGCGAGCGCTATCGCCCGCCGGCTCTTCTGATCGAGATGGTTGAAAAGGGTCTGCTCGGACGCAAGAGCGGACGCGGATTTTTCGAGTGGCCGGAGGTGTAGTGATGAGTCTGCAACCGATGTTTGCGCGTGAACTGGTCGATACGGCCGAACACCACCCGGCACTGAGGGAGGCGGTGGGCCGTCTTGCCGCCTCGTTCGGCCGCAAGTACTACCAGGAGGTCGTCGCGGCCGACGCCAAGCCGAAGGAACTATGGCAGGCGCTCGCCGACGCGGGCTATCTCGGTGCGCACATGCCGGAGGCGTACGGCGGCAGTGGCGGAGGCCTCGGCGATCTCAACATCGTCATCGAGGAAACGGCCGCGCAGGGCTGTCCGTTGCTCTCGCTCGTCATTTCCTCGATCACTGCGCCCATCGTGTCGGCGTTTGCCACCGAGGCGCAGAAGCAGGCGTGGCTGCCGAGGCTCGCGGATGGTACGGGCAAGATGTGTTTTGCGATCACCGAACCGGACGCCGGATCGAATACGCACCGCATCAAGACCGAAGCGCGAGCGGACGGCGACGGCTGGATCCTGAGCGGCCAGAAGTATTGGACTTCCGACATCGATGATTCGCAGGCGGTGCTGGTGGTGGCGCGCGATGGCGAGCCGGACGAGCGCGGCCGTGCGCCGCTGTCGCTCTTCGTCGTGCCGACCGATGCGCCGGGCCTCAGCTTCCAGCCGATCCCGGCAGCGCTGTGCTGCCCGGAGAAGCAGTTCACGACCTTCTTCGACCAGGTGCGTCTCGGACCCGAGTCGCTCATCGGGACACGCGGCAAGGGTCTGCAGCAGGTGTTCGTGGGACTCAATCCGGAGCGTGTCTCGGCGGCGGCCATCAACAACGGCATTGCCCGCTACGCGCTGCACCAGGCGGTGCAGTACGCCAACACCCGCAAGGTCTGGAAGGACACCATCGGTACGCACCAGGGGGTCGCGCACCCGCTCGCCGAGGCCTACGCCGCGGTACAGCAGGCGCGCCTTATGACATCGCGGGCCGCGGACCTGTACGATGCGGGCCGAGACGCCGCGGAAGCGGCGAACATGGCGAAGTTCGCGGCCGCGGAATCCTCGCTCAAGGCCCTGGACCAGGCGATCCAGGTGCACGGCGGCAACGGGTTTGCGCTGGAGTATGGACTCGCGGACCTGTGGTTCATCGCCCGCCTGCACCGCACTGCGCCGGTCAGCCGCGAGATGATCCTGAATCACATCGCCATCCACAGTCTGGGGCTGCCGAAGGGGTACTGAGGTGAGCGGCGTGACGGGTTTTTCGGTGGCAGACCTCGTGCGCACCCATGCGGCGGCGACGCCGGATGCCGCCTGTCTGTCCTTCGCCGGACACACCCTCCCGTTTGCCGAGATGGACCGTCGGGCGAGTCGCTCGGCGCAAGCCCTGCGCCGTCTCGGCGCGCAGCCGGGCGACCGGGTCGCGATCCTCTCGCACAACACCCCCGTGTTCTTCGAGTTGCTGCTCGCCTGCGCCAAGGCGGGGCTTGTCATGGTGCCGGTGAACTGGCGGCTCTCGCCGGTCGAGATCAGCGCCGTGCTCGCCGACGCAATGCCGGTGGTCGTGCTGCACGAGGCGGGATTTGCCGACAAGCTCGGCACCGATCCTGCCTGGGTGCTACTCGACACCGAGAGCGGCTACCCGCGTCTGCGCGATGCCGCCAAGGCAGAGGATCCGCACGCGGATCGGCGCGGCGATGAGCCGGTGGTGCTCATGTACACCTCCGGCACCACCGGAAGGCCCAAGGGCGTATGCATCTCGCACACGAACCTGTACTACACGACCCGCATGGCGGCTGAGGTGTGGGGTTTCAGCGCGGGCAGCACCAACCTCGTGGCCATGCCGCTCTTTCATATCGGTGGCATCGGCTATGGCCTCATGGCCCTGAGCTGCGGGGGGCATACGGTGCTGCTGGCACAGCCTGCCCCGGAGTTGGTCATGGCGGCGTTCGCGCGTTATCCCGTGACGCACGCGTTCTTTGTGCCGAGCGTCATCCAGCTGCTGGTCGAATCGCCGTCGCTGGATCCTGCGCACTTCCATCATCTTGAGCGCGTCGTCTACGGCGCGGCGCCGATCCCGGAGGTGCTGCTGCAGAAGGCGATGGCGGTCTTTGGTTGCGGGTTCAATCATGCCTATGGCATGACCGAGACGGCTGGCACCGTGGTGACCTTGCATCCGGGTGAACATGAGCCCGGCACGGACCGCGCGTATCGGCTTGCCTCCTGCGGCCGACCGGTGCCGTGGGTCGAAGTGTCCTTGCGGGATCCCGCGACGCAGCGCGTGGTGGCGAAGGGCGAGGTGGGAGAGATCTGGATCCGCAGCCCCATGGTGACGCGGGGCTATTGGAACAATCCCGCGGAGACGGCGGCCGCGATCACGGCCGACGGCTGGCTGCGCAGTGGCGATGCCGCCCAGCAGGATGCCGACGGCTACCTCTACCTGCGCGACCGCTACAAGGACCTGATCATCTCCGGCGGCGAGAACATTTTCCCGGCGGAAGTCGAGAACGTGCTCCTGCAGTTGCCCGGCATCGCCGAGGCAGCCGTCATTGCCGCGCCCCACCCCAAATGGGGAGAGACGGTGCGGGCGTGTCTTGTGATGCGTCCGGGCGTGTCGCTGGACGCGGCCGCCATCACTGCGTATTGCCGCGAACGACTTGCCCACTACAAGTGTCCGACGCTGTACAGCCAGCTAGATGCCTTGCCGCGCAACGCATCGGGCAAGATCCTGCGCCGCGAACTGCGCGCGCAGATGCAGCAGGGCTGAGCGCTTAGCGCTTGCGCGCCGTTTTCTTGGCCGCTTTGGGCGCCGGCGGCGCTTCAAGACCCTGTAGGATCAGGTTGGCATAGACCTCGCCGATCTCGGCGGCAGACATTTCGGAACGTCCGGGCTTGAACCAGCGATTGGTCCAACCGAGCACGCCCAGTATTCCGTAGGTCACGATCTTGGCGGTGCCGACGCGACGGAGGCTCCCGTCGGCAAAACCTTCTTCGACAATGGCGATGATCGCGTCTTCTGTCTGCCGGTTCAGTTTGCGCATCTGATTCGACCAGGCGGTGCGTCGGTCGCTGACCTGGCTCAGGTTCTCGCGCACGTAAATGTACAGGAGGGGGTAGTTGTCCCCATAGGACTGCATGAGCGCCTTGATGACCTCGCGAAGTTTTTCCTTGGGTTTCGCGGTGCTGGCCTGGATACGGCTGGCGAGCGACAGATTGTTCTCGATGACCTCGCGCAGCACCTCGTCAAACAACTCTTCCTTGGAGCCTATGTAGTAGTACAGCGAGGCACGGTCGATCTTGAGCTCATCCGCCACGTCCCCAATGCTCGCGGCTGTAAAGCCGAGGCGGTTGAAGACCTTGACCGCGGCTTCTGAAATTTCCTTGCGACGCTGCTGATAGGCTGCGCTGCCTTCCTCGCGGGCGGCGATACGACGGCGGGCGATACGACTTGAGTCCGACATGTTCTCTATCCCTGGCACGGAGCCGAAAAGCCGGTCGCCTGCGCGTCCGGATGCCAAACATTGTAGCGCTGCGGTCGCGCGGCCGTCCTCGGGCAGCGGAAATATTTAGTGTTCGACATTCGGGCGCAAAGCGTCTCGCGCGGCGTGCCAGACGGGAGAATCCGGGGTTTTCGAACGTTGGTCAACACGATAGTTGACAAGCGGAGGCGTCAGTGGATAAATGCACCATCCGCTGCAAAAAGCGGGATGGCAGACACCTGAGCGCAGATCAGGAGCTGAGGGGGGCGATCGCCTGACCGGGTTTCACCGGGTCCGGTTTTAGTCCCGCGCCGCGCTGACGGCAGGACGATGACAGCGCGTCGAGACGGCTCGATAAGGATTTCTGCGGCAGAGGACTGCCAG
The DNA here is from genome assembly GCA_963978075.1 of uncultured bacterium. GTDB lineage: Bacteria > Pseudomonadota > Gammaproteobacteria > Steroidobacterales > Steroidobacteraceae > CAIKZZ01. The sequence goes on from CAXBRZ010000152.1 coordinate 3,940, forward strand.
CCCACGTGCAGTTATTTGCCAGAGAGCAAGACATGACCTTCAATCCGCGACTCCTCGGGGCCCCCGCGCCCGACGGACTCATCCAGCACGACACACCCGTCGGCTTCGAACTCGTCGGTGTGAAAAAGAAGGCGGCGATCCAACTGATGGGCTCGCGCCTCTGGGGCCGCTTCAACCCGAACCACTGGGACCCGGTGTACGCCGGCCAGACCGGACTCAAGGCGCCGATCCAGACCGGCGAGATGTGCAGCGCCTACATCGCCGAGATGTGCGTGAACTACTTCGGCCGGCATTTCTTCAACCGCGTCAAGGTGACGTGCAAATACATCGCCTCGACCTACGCCAATGAGGTCATCACCACCCACGGCGTGGTGCGCGACAAGACCGCGACCGAGCGCGGCACGCGCTTCACGGTCGAGGTCTGGGCGGACAACGAGGCGGGCGAGAAGAAGACGGTGGGCACGGTCGAAGTGGAGGTGCCGCGATGAGTACCGTGGAACAGGCAGGGCAGACGCAGGAACCGCGCACCGATGACCTGCGCCCGATGACCTCGATGCAGGTCGGCCAGACACGCGACTTCGTGGATGGCCTCAACCAGGCGTCGCAGACGTATTGGGACATGCACGAGATCGGCAACGAACTGTCGCGCGACCTGACCATCACGCCGGAGCTCGTGATCCTCTACGCCGACGGTGTGGAGGATTACAACCCCTGGTACGAGGGATGGCGCATGGACGAGTGGCATACCCGCGGGGATTCCCCTTTTGGACATGCGATCGTGCCGCCGCTTCTGGTGTCGCACTTCGTGCTCTCGGTGCAGTTCGACCACACGAAGCCCTTCTCGGTCGGTTCGATCCACACCTTCCATGAGTCCGAGATCCTGGAGCCCATTCCGGTGGGCGCGACCGTGCGCATCACCGCGAAGGCCATCGACAAGTTCCATCGCCGTGGCCGGCGCTACGTGCGCCACCACGTGACGGTGACGAACCTCGATACCGGCCGCGTGTGCTTTACCGAAACCCGCGACATTCTCTCGAGGTGATCGCCATGCAGCATCCGACCGCGGCAGGCGTGCCCGTTCTCGAGGGACTCTTCGAGGTCGTGGACGGTGTGACGCGCCTTCTGACCTCGCAGTGCCCACGTTGTGCGTCGCAGTACTTCCCGCGCCGCGAGTGGTGCGCCAATCCCGCCTGCGGGACGGCCGCGACACAGCCGATGCAGGTGAGTGGCTCGGGCACGCTATATAGCTACACCGTGCAGCGCTACCAGCCGCCGCCGATTTTCGCGCTCGCGGACTGGGCCCCCTATGCGCTGGGACTCGTCGATCTCGGGCAGGGCCTTCGCGTGCTCGGGATGGTGCGCGGCGTCGCGCCGGAGGAGCTCGTCATCGGCCAGACCGTGGTCCTTGACGTCGAGGCGCTCGGCTCGGACGCCTCAGGCGGCACACCGACGACGTTTGTCTTTCGCGTCGCAGGGGAGGCAGGACGATGAGACCGGTCTATGTACTCGGCGTCGGCGCCCACCCGTGGGGCAAATTTCCCAACGTGTCGCAGGTCTCCCTTGCGCTGCACGCCTTGCGTGCCGCCGCTGCGGACGCAGGCGTCCCGCTGACGCGGCTTGAAGGGCTGGTGGCCGCGAGCTCCCGCTTCGAAGGCGGGCTCGGCTGGGGTCTGCACGCCAACGAGATCCTGCAGGCCAGCGCCGAATGCGGTGCGGCGGCCCTCAATGTCGGTGGCGGCTGCGCGGCCGGCGGCATCGCGGTGCACAGCGCCGCCATGATGATCGCGAGCGGCCAGTGCGAGGTGGCCGCGGCCATCGGCGCCGAGAAGATGCCCAAGGGTTTCATCCCACGGGCGCCGGGTGCGAAGGATGACCCGTCCGATCCGGATCTCATCCGCTGGAAGGCGATGGGCGCGACCAACCCCGCCTACTGGGCGCTCGAGGCGCGCCGGCGCATGCATGAGTTTGGCACCACCGAAGCGACTTACGCCGAAGTGCCTGTGCTGATGCGCCGTCACGCGGCGGCCAATCCGCGCGCCCGCTATCGCACGGCCTGCACGGCGGACGAAGTGCTGGCCTCGCCGCTGGTGAGCGATCCGCTGCGACTCCTTGAGATTTGTGCCGTGAGTGACGGCGCGGCGGCGGTGATCCTGGGATCCGAGGCCGAGGCGCGCAAGCGCGGCGGGGTGCTCGTGCAGGTCGCAGGCTCCGCCATCGCGACCGGACAGTTCGGTGATCCGGCGACCCGCATCCCGACCGTCTCGACGCTGCCACGCGACGGTGTTCCGCACACGAGCGAAGTCGTGACCGCGGCGCGCCGGGCGATGGAGCGCGCCGGTGTGGGACCGAAGGATGTGAGTCTTCTCGAACTGGCCGACAACTCGGCCTGGCAGGTGCTGGCGTGGCCCGAAATGCTGGGCTTCGCCTCGCCAGGCGAGTCCGACCAACTTCTTTTGCGGGGAGAGTTTGGCCTTGGGGGCCGCCTGCCGATCAATCCGAGCGGCGGGTTTCTTTCCTTCGGCGAGGCCACGACCGCAC
>CAXBRZ010000153.1:0-6377 GCA_963978075.1 uncultured bacterium
CCTGTGTGGCTCGCAGGCGACGCTGCAGCGTGAAGCGGTGGGCCGCATGCTGGCCGAGTGGGAGCGTGCCTATCCCGGTCGCATCGAGTCGATCTATGCCGCGTTGCGGGATGTGGTGCCATCGCAGCTGGCGGATCCCGGCCTTTTCGACTTCATCGGCCTTGAGCGCCGTCGCGAGTTGCCTGACGTGTCATGAGCGCAGAGCCGCCCACAGCCGAACTCCAAGTCGCAGAGCGGTTGCAGGACCGCGTTCGTGGGCTTCTGCTCGGACTTGCGATGGGCGATGCGCTGGCGGCACCCGCCCAGTTCCGCCGGGCCGGTACGTTCGGTCGCGTGGCGGACTTGCTGGGCGGTGGTCCCTATGATCTGCCCCGCGGTGCGTGGAGCGACGATGCGGCGACCGCACTGCTGTGCGCCGAAGTCTTCGCCGAATCCGGCTCACCGGGTTGCGAGGACATACTGCAGCGCTGGGCCTCCTGGCGGCGTGACGGTATGGGCTCCTCCACCGGTCAGTGCCTTGGCATCAGCGCAGCCATGGCGGCCGCCGTGTCGGGTGGTGCGCGTCCCGGCGTCGCGGCAGATCCGCAGGCGGAGCCTCTGCCGCGCGCGGCGGTGATGGCCGTCGTTGCGTTGTCGGACATCGAGACGGCGGCCGATCTTGCGGCCGATGTGGCCCGCTTGACGCATCCACAGACCGAGGTCCTTGGCGCGGCACGCGAGTTTGCCAAGTGGGTGGTCCGGGCGTTGGAAGGCGTTCCCAAAGAAAGCCTTTTTGTCCCGCAGTCCGAGATGATCGCCGATGGCGACGGGGACCTTGGGGTTGATGCAGCACGTGGCGATGCACGGTCTGTCCTGCGACTTTGCCGCGGGGTCCTGTCTTCGACCGCCTCCTACAAGGAGGCTGTGCTGAAGGCGATCAATGCCGGCGGCCATGCGGACGTCACGGGCGCTGCCGTGGGCGCACTGGCCGGTGCAGCCTACGGCGCCCGCTCCCTGCCGGTGCATTGGCTGCAGAGCCTGTATGCGCGCGAGCGGATCGAGCAATTGGCGGATCAACTTCTGGTGACAGCCCTCACCCGTCTTCTGGAAGAACCCGACAAGGTCCGTGCATGAGCGTGCGCCGCAAAAGCCATGCCTGGGCCCGTCTTGAGGACGAGGCGCTCCTTGACCTGCGCTTCTGCGACCTCAATCTCGAGCTCGCCGGTTCGCCATTGATGGCGCTGGTGCACAAGGTGTACGACGAACTGGCGGCGCGGGGAGTGCCGTTGCGCCCGCACTGCTGGCTCGGGGAGGAATGGTTCACGCCCGACGGCGTACCAGGCTTCGCCGTACCGTTCTATCTTGTCCACCCACGGCTCGCGCGCCTCGAACGCCGCATGATGCGCGAGGTTGAAGGTGGCAACCGAAACTGGTGTCTGCGGATCCTTCGGCACGAGGTGGCGCACGCCGTCGACAATGCCTACCGCCTGCGCCGCCGTGCGGACTGGCGTCGGACCTTCGGGTCGCCATCAAAGCCTTATCCCACCTCCTACCGCCCGCGTCCGGGCAGTCGTCGCCACGTGCAGCACCTCGGGCAGTGGTATGCGCAGAGTCACCCGACCGAAGACTACGCGGAGACATTCGCTGTTTGGCTCAAGCCGCGCGCGCGCTGGCGCAAGGAATACGCCGACTGGCCGGCGTTGAAAAAACTGGAGTACATCGATGCCCTGATGGCCTCCTTGCAAGACCGGGCACCGCCCGTTCGCACCCGAATGCACGTGGAGCCATTGCACGAGTCGCGACGTACGCTCAGGGAACATTATGCAGCCAGGCTCGCGCTTGCCGTGCCACCCACCCATCGGCGCGAGGATCGCTTGCTGCTGCGTCTTTTTTCCGCCGCTCCCGCGCGAGCGCGGCTCAAGGCTGCGGTGTTCCTGCGGCGCAACCGCTTGCGCTTCCACCGACGGGTTGCCGCGCACCGGCCTTGGCGGGATTACCTGATCCACCAGGTCATCCGGGCCGCCATCCGCCGATGCGAAGAACTGGGCCTGTACGTGGATGGAGACGTACGGCAGACGGCCAAGCACGCCGAGCGGATCCTGATCCGGCTTGTCCGGGCATTCGAGACGAGCGTCCGGCGCAGGGTGACCTTATGAAGAAAAAGAAAATACTGGTGATCATGCACGAGAGTCTGGTTCCGCCGGATTCGATCGAAGGCCTGGCACAACAGGTCGTCGATGAATGGCGTACGGAATACGATGTCGTGACTCATCTTCGCAAGGCGGGCCACGACGTACGTACACTCGGTGTCTACGACAGCCTCACGGAACTCAAGACGACGGTTCAGGAGTGGAAGCCGAACGTCGTGTTCAATCTGCTGGAGGAATTTGACGGGCTGGTCAATCAGGACCATCACGTTGTCTCGTTCCTGGAACTTCTCAAGCAGCCCTACACCGGATGCAATCCGCGCGGCCTCATGCTTTCGCGCGACAAGGTGCTGACCAAGCAACTCTTGTCCTTCCATCGAATCCCAAGTCCGCAATTTGCCGTTTTCAAAAAGGGCAAGCGGATACAGGTGCCCTCAAGGCTTCGTTATCCTCTGTTCGTCAAGTCTGCGACCGACGATGCTTCCCTTGGAATCGCACAGGCATCGGTATGTCATGACGCCGCGAGCCTCCGTCAGCGGATTGAGTTTGTGCATGAGCAGACCTCCAGTGACGCCTTGGTCGAGGAATACGTGGAGGGAAGGGAAATCTATGTGGGTGTGTTGGGCAATTCCCGCCTGACGACTCTCCCGGTCTGGGAACTCAAGTTCGGTACGCTGGTTGATGGCAGCGCTCCTATCGCGACCCGTCGCGTGAAATGGGATCGCCGTTACCAGACGCGCCACGGCATCTATACGGAAGCAGCGCAGGATCTGCCGGAGTCGGTGGTCGCCGAGCTGCATCGACTGACACGCAGAATCTGCAAGGCGCTGCATCTCACCGGTTACGCGCGTGTGGATTTCAGGGTTCGGCCCGATGGGCGTGTGTTTGCGCTCGAAGCCAATGCCAATCCGATTCTCGCGCAGGAAGAGGTGTTCGCGAGATCGGCCCTGTTGGCAGGTCTTGAATATGATGCGCTCTTGGCGCGTATCCTGTCGCTCGGTGCCCAGTACGAAGCGACGTGGCGGGTGAGCGGAGGATGACCGATGAAGCTTTTTGATTACATCAGGGACGTGCCGGATTTTCCCAAGCCCGGCGTGATGTTCAAGGACATGACTCCGCTGATGGCGGATCCGTCGGCGCTGGACGACTCGATCATGCGTATCGTGGCGCCATTCCGTGCGGAGCCTGTGGACCTGGTGGCGGGTATGGAGGCACGGGGCTTCATCTTCGGCGCTCTCGCTGCGAAGGAACTTGCGTGCGGCTTCGTTCCTCTGCGCAAGCCGGGCAAGTTGCCCGGCGCTACGGAAACCGTGAGTTACGACCTTGAATACGGCAGTGCGGCACTTGAAGCGCATCGGGATGCCTTCCGGGGGCATCGGCGGGTCCTGGTGGTCGATGACGTGCTTGCGACCGGAGGCACGGCGGCCGCGGCATTGGCGCTCGTCGAGAAACTTGGTGGAGAAGTGGTGGGCTGTGCCTTTCTGCTGGAGCTGACGTTTCTCGACGGCAGGGCCCGTTTGCCGGGCAGGCGTATCCATTCGGTGCTCTCGGTTTGAGTTCGCCCGTCGTTTCGGGTCTGTGGCTCTATCCGCTCAAGTCCGCGCGCGGGATCAAGCAACATTCAGTGACGACGTGCCATCGCGGTTTTGCGGGCGACCGGGACTGGATGATCGTCGACGATCGAGGACGCTTCGTCAGCCAACGCACGTGTCCCGCGATGGCGATGCTGTCGGCGATCCCGGTCTCGTCCGGTCTGCAATTGGACTATCCGGGTAAAGGGGGCGTTCATGTCCCTTTTCCCCTGCAGCCGCCGGATGCGGAAGTGCAGGTGTGGGAGGACCATGTTCGCGCAGTGGATGCCGGGCAGACTGCGGCGGACTGGTTGTCGCGGACGTTCGATCGCCCGATGCGGCTGGTCTGGCTACCGCTGCATGCCGAACGTCGCGTTGACCCGAAGTATGCAGGACCGACGCCGCGGTCCGTAGCGTTCGCCGACGGGTATCCCGTCCTCCTTGTGAATGTGGCCTCGCTTGACGATCTCAACGGGCGCCTCCCTCGGCCGATCACGATGGAGCGGTTCCGTCCGAATATCGCCGTCAGCGGCTGGCCTGCGTTCGAAGAGGATCGAATCCGTCGACTGCGGTGCGCTGCCCTTGAGCTTGAACTCGTCAAGCCCTGCACGCGATGCAGCATTCCCTCGCTGGATCCCCTGACCGGTGCAAGCGACCTTGATCCGACGCCGGTGCTCAAGACATTTCGCTACGACCGGATCCTGCGTGGGGTGACATTCGGCGTCAATGCGCTCGTCACGGCCGGCAAGGACAGCGTGATCGAGGTGGGGCAGCCCGTAGAGGTGCTTGACTAGCGTCCGACTTCCTCGTGCTCGCTCGATTCCGTTTCCTGCTCCGCAGCCATAATCCACGATGCTGCGCAGGGGTCCGTGCACAGTGTCGTGCAGTAGCGTTGCGCTTCTCTGGACAATCCGGTCGTCCCGTACGTCTGAAAGCGCAGCGCGACCGGAAGGAACATGGCGTCCGCAATGCTGTAGCGACCGAAGAGCCATTCACTGCCCGAGCGGCCCGCCGAGGCGAAAATCGCATCGATCCTCTCGATGTCGCCGGCCAATGCCGTGGACATGGGTACCTTGCGTTCCCGTGCGCGGATATTCATCGGGTAGGCATGACGCAATGCGCCGAAGCCGCCGTGCATCTCGTTGGCAAGCGCCCGCGCCCGCGCCCGCTCGGCCGGGTCGGCAGGCCAGCCACGACCATCCGCGATTTCCGAGAGGTATTCCATGATCGCAAGGGATTCGGGAATGGCCAGGTTGTCCTGCACCAGCACGGGCACGCGCCCGGTTGGTGAGTAGCGTAGTGCCTGTTCGCGAAAGTCCGGGGTGTCGAGCACGATCCGGATCACCTGCAGGGAGATGCCAAGGTGCTGCGCCAGGATCCATGGTCGCAGTGACCACGAACTGTAGTTGCGGTTGCCGATGACGAGCGTGAGAGTATCCATCATGGTTCATCGTCCCAGATAGCGTAGGGTCAGGTCACTGAAATCCGAGATCAGGCCGTCGATGCCGGCGGATTCGAACAGCGCCTGGTGCAGCGCGTCCGCGTCCGGCGCATGCTCGGGCAAGTCATCGGCCCGGAAAGTATAGGGATGGACTTCAAGTCCTGCAGCGTGGGCATCCGCGACCAGTGCAGAGCAGACCGGGCCCGATCCTGCGGCAGGCCACGATACGATTTGCGATACCCATGGGCCGATTCCGAATGCATAACGGGCGACGGCAGCCAGACCCGCCGGTGTCCGCATGGCATCGAAGTCGTCGTCGGATTCGAGCCATTCGTTTTCGCCCAGCAGCTGCAGCAGGCGCAGCCGGCATCCAAGTTCGTTCCTGATGCGCTGGAGTTCACGGCTGTCAAAACCAAGCAACACGACTTCGCCCTCCGGCCCCGTGTGACCGAATCGGGCGAGGCTTTCCAGGATGACGGGACTCAGGTCCTTGCCCTCGGTGCGGTGCCATGCAGGGCTCTTGATCTCCAGAAAACAGCCGACACGCCGGCCGGTGGATCGGTTGAGGCCGCGGATCAGCGCCAGTTCCTCGTCCAGCGAATGAATGCGAAGGTTGAGGGCTTCGGGGAACCGGCCGGGATAGACCATGGCCCCTGTCGAGGGGTTGATCCTTTCGTGCACTCGAAGGCTCTGCAATTCCTCAAAGTCAAAATCGATGACGTACCAGTGACCGTCACTGCGACGACGATCGGCGTAGCGGGCTGCCACGTCGGTCACTTCGTCAAGGACAAGATCATGGAATACAACCGGCACGTCATCACGCGTCAGAATCACGTCCTGTTCGAGATAATCCGCGCCGGTCGCATAGGCATAGGCCTTCGCCACGAGCGTATGTTCCGGCAGGTATCCGGCCGCACCACGGTGGGCGATGACGAGCGGCTTCCTTCGCAGGGGAATGGAGTTGTTCATGCGAAGGCAGGATAATCGCTCCATGCTGCATCCGCCACGGGCCGTCTCGCTGGACCTCGACAATACCCTTTGGGACACGCCTCCTGTACTGGAGCGCGCGGAGATCGCCTTGCAGGCCTGGTTGACCGGGGAGGCGCCGCGCCTCGTCGACCGTTACGACCGCCCGGCATTGGCGCGGTTGCGCGCGTCGGTGGCGGCCGAACTGCCACACCGGGCGTACGACTTCACCTTTGTCCGCACGGAATCCCTGCGACGGGCCGCGCTCGAGAC
>CAXBRZ010000154.1:0-6354 GCA_963978075.1 uncultured bacterium
CTTGCCTTGGTCAGGTCATTCACGGCGACATACCCGACCACCGCAGTCATCTTCACCAGGGAAATGACCTCGCCCTGATAGATGGGAAGAATCCGTCGGATCGTCTGTGGCAGCACGATGCGCAAGAACGTCGCAGAGGGCGTGAAGCCAAGCGCCAACCCCGCCTCGGTCTGGCCACGATCGATGCTCTCGAGCCCTGACCGGAATATCTCCGCAAAATAAGCCGCAAAGTTCATTCCAAAGGCGATCACTGCGACAACCTCTGGCGAGATCGAGACGGACGCAAAGACGATGTAGAAGATGACCATCAGCAGCACGAGCACGGGTGTGCCGCGCAGGATCGAGATGTAAACGCGGGCCGGCGTGCTCAGTAACGCGTGACGGGAAAGCCTCGCGGCACACACGAAGCCCCCGAGGACTGTTCCGAACACGACTGACAGCAGAGAGATCAGTACGGTGATTCGCAGGCCGTCGAGCAACAGGAGGTAGCGCTTTTCCGCCAGTATGTTGCTGCGGAAGCTCTCGGTAAGGCTTGCCAGCAGCGATGGGTGATCGGGGGAGGAGGGCGCGGTGCTCCCTGCGGATCGACGCACGTACACTCGGTTGCCGATGAAATGATACGGCTCTGAGAAGTCGATTCGCTGCTGCCGCTCCTCTGTGATGTACATGCTGCCCATGATGACGTCGATCTTGCCGCTGGACAGCGCAGCGATCAGCCCGCCGAAGTCCATCACCTTGAACTCGACTGTACGACCGAGCGACGCCGCAAATCGCCGGCCCAGTTCGATGTCAAAACCGACCAGTTCGTTGTCGCGGATATAGGCGGCCGGCAGCCCGATGGCTGTGCCGATGCGCAGAGTCGGCCCTTGGCCCGGAGGCATGGCAGGCATCGCGACGACGGCGTCCTTGAGCCAGCGGTCGACGACACCCTGATAAGTGCCATCGGCCTTGATGGCTTTCAGGAATGTATTGAACGATTGCCTGAGCTGCGGGTTGTCCTTGCGGAAACCTGCGCCGACCGGAAAGCTGAAGATCGACTCGCCGACGCCCATGAGCGAGGGATTGACGCGCAGGATTTCGCGTAGCGCGTCCTCATCTGTGATGGACGCATCCGCCTTGTCCGTCAGTACGGCTGCGATCACGTCACCGGAGCCTGGAAATTCGAGCACTTCTGAGTCTGGGAAGTTCTGCGCCACATAGCCGTCGAAGACGCTACCGGTGAGTACCGCAATACGCTTGCCGTGCAGGTCGGCCACCGACTGTATCGTGCCCGTTGCGGTGGCTGGCGGTTGTGTCGCGCCGGACGGTACCTGTGCGTACGACGAAATGCCGATCAAGCAGACCGAGGCGGCGATCAAAGCGAGGTATGCACGCATAGAAATTAAAAGTTTTATTTTGCTCCGCCTCTGCGGTTCCTGCGCGGGTTCACTCCCTGCAGGCTGAGGGCAGTGATGACACCATAGCCAGTAAGGAAGCCGCATACGAGCTATAGACGGAGTTGGCCGGGCAGCAGAACGTGGCGCAATCAAGACACCTTCATGCGGCGCCTATGATTATACTTCGCATAATGTATGTTATGCCAAAAAGGAATAGCAGGACGATTTCGACGTGTCCCGGGCGCTGCTGTGGGCGCCGCCACGGATCCCACGCCCGCCCGACCACGGGTCCGTCAGCGTAATGCTGACCCTCGTTCCCTGAGGCTGTCGATTTTCCAACGTTCCGCGAAGGCTCGCGAGACAGGCTGGGCGGTGCTTGCGCCTGCCATTGGGCATCAACGCACCCTGAGGGGATCATCGGCGTGTGGAGCCGGCGCAGCGCCGCAAGTGCCTGCGGCCAATGACAGCGCCCAACGCCAACCAGGAGGAGCCACGGCCTCGACCGCATCCGGTTACGACTCTGACCACGCCCAGGGCTCAAATCGCCCCCGTCACCCGCCTACATCGATCGCGCCTGACCGGGGCGATGAAACTGCCTCGCGAGGCCCGTGAGCCTGCTCAATGAGGTACCGCATTGGACTCCTACGGCCTGAATCCCACCCGCGCCGCTCCCGGTGCTTGAGTAAACTAAGGGTTCGAACTAAACTAAACGAATGAAAATCGTCAACATCCATGCCGCCAAAACGCACCTGTCCGCCCTGATCGAGAAGGCGGTGGCAGGTGAGCCGTTCGTCATCGCGAAGGCCGGAAAGCCCCTCGTCACGGTGAGCGCGCTGCCGGCGGAAGGCCCCGCTGCCACGCGTCTGGGATTCATGTCGGGACAAATAGTCATTCCGGAGGACTTTGACGAGTTCGGCCGCAACGAGATCCAGACAATGTTCGAGGGCGGTGTGACACGGTGAAGTTCCTGCTCGATACGCACGTCATTTTGTGGGCGGCCGCACGCCCCGAACGGATCCCGCCTGCGACGCGCCAAGTGTTAACGGAGCCGACGACCCGGCTCTACTTCAGCGCCGCCAGTGTGTGGGAAATTTCGATCAAGCTCCGACTGAACCGCGCAGATTTCAGAGTTGATTTGCGTAAGCTGGTCGCAGAACTCATCCGGCAGGGATACGAAGAAATCCCGATCCGCAGCCACCATGCTCTTCCGGTGGAACACTTGCCGCTGCTGCACGGCGATCCATTTGATCGTCTGCTGATCGCACAGGCCATCGTGGAAAACCTGACGTTGCTGACGGGTGATGCGACGGTCGCAAGCTACCCTGGGCCTATCCAGCTGATCTAAGGTCTGGTGGTCTTGCTGAGGACGTCGCCGAGGGCGACATAGATCGCACCGGCGCATCCCTCGAATCCTTTGCAGCGTGCGACACCGCACCCGACCGCGGATATCGTCGCCTAAGCAGGCCCGGAACCCGGTGGGCTCCGATATCGCTGTCACACATTTTTGCCTGTTCTGACGCCGCCACTTTGACTACACTGTTTTATTGACCTCGCGATGTTTCCCGAAGGATCCCTTGCATGAACAAGCTCTATCCGTCCGCCGCGGCCGCCCTCGAGGGGCTGGTCCGTGACGGCCAATTGTTTGCCGTCGGTGGCTTTGGCCTCTGCGGCATCCCCGAGTCACTGATCGAGGCTCTGCACGATTCCGGTGTGAAGGGCCTGACGGTTATTTCAAACAACGCCGGCGTCGATGGCTTGGGGCTCGGAAAACTGCTGCTGACCCGTCAGATCAAGAAGATGATTTCCTCGTACGTGGGCGAGAACAAGGAGTTCGAGCGACAGTACCTCTCCGGCGAGCTGGAGCTTGAGTTCACGCCGCAGGGCACGCTCGCCGAAAAACTGCGCGCCGGTGGAGCCGGCATTCCCGCCTTCTATACCCAGACCGGTGTCGGCACGATCATCGCCGAGGGCAAGGAAACACGTGAATTCGATGGCAAGACGTATGTCATGGAACGCTCGCTCGTTCCCGACGTGTCGCTCGTGCGCGCCCATACAGCCGACCGCAGCGGCAACTTGCGCTTCAGGCTCACGGCCCGGAACTTCAATCCGGCCGCGGCCATGGCAGCGCGCGTGTGCGTCGTGGAGGTCGAGCACCTCGTCGAGAACGGCGAACTGGCGCCGGACGACATTCATCTGCCGGGCATCTATGTGCATCGCATTGTCGTCAATTCCAATCCCACCCGTCACATCGAAAAGCGCACGGTTTCCGTGCGCGCCGGAGAGTAATCATGGCCTGGACCCAGGATCAGATGGCGGCACGCGCGGCGCAAGAATTGCGGGACGGTTATTACGTGAACCTTGGCATCGGCATTCCGACGCTGGTGGCCAACTACGTCCCTGCGGATGTTGAGGTGTGGTTGCAGAGCGAGAACGGGATGCTCGGCATCGGACCGTTCCCGTACGAAGACGAGATTGACGCCGACCTCATCAATGCAGGCAAGCAGACCGTCACCACCATTGCCGGTTCGTCCATTTTCTCCAGTGACCAAAGCTTCGCGATGATTCGCGGCGGCAAGATCAACCTCGCCATTCTTGGCGCCATGCAGGTGAGTGCGCGCGGCGATCTCGCGAACTGGATGATTCCTGGCAAGATGATCAAGGGCATGGGCGGGGCCATGGACCTCGTCGCCGGCGTCGAACGGGTGGTTGTCGTCATGGAACACGTTGCGCGCAAGAAGGATGGCACCACCGACCTGAAACTCCTGCCCGATTGCACCCTCCCCTTGACGGGCCTTAGGTGCGTGGACCGGATCATCACCGACCTGTGCGTTCTTGACGTCACCGACGAGGGTCTTCAGCTCGTCGAACTAGCCCCAGACGTCACCCTCGAGGAAGTCAGGGCCAAGACTGGCACACCGGTGCTTGCCTCCTGATGCTCCACTCGCACTTCAAGCGACGTAAAGGTTGATGCGTGACCCTTGACCCGACACGACTGGGCAATGTCATGTGGCGCTGCCTGTCCGGGTCACACGCACACCTCGCCGAGGGTGTGGGGGCGGCACGCAGATACCAGCGGGGCTTTTCTCCTCTGCTCGGCTTTGCCGATCCCGAGAACCCCGATTTTTCCGGGCTGGACGGCTGCACGCAGTCCGGCGAGCAGTTCTATTGTGCGGAATGGACCGGCGACGTTCCCCCGGGCTGGCGCCTGCTGCAGGAAGCGACCATGTTGCGCATGGTCGACACCGGCGCGTTGGCAATCAGTCCTGAGGGCGCCGAAGCTCCCGTCTGGCGAGCGCTGACAGCTGTCGACGCCGAGGCGGCCCTCGCGCTTGCACTCAAGATGCGCCCAGGACCCTTCGGTCCCCGCACCCTTGAACTCGGCGATTACCTTGGGATCTTCGACAACGATGCCCTCGTGGCCATGGCGGGCGAGCGGATGCAGGCAGGCCCCTGGCGTGAAATCTCCGGCGTGTGCACGGCGCCGGGCTACGGCGGGCGGGGCCTTGCAGTCACCCTGATGAAGGAACTGATGCGACGGCAGCGGTCGCGCGGCGAAGGCACATTCCTGCACGTGATGAGCAGCAACACGGTGGCCAGACGCCTTTACGAAGGGCTGGGGTTTCGTGCGGCGGCTGAAGTAGCGGTACGGGTGCTTGAGCGTCTCTGAAAGAGCCGGTCCGACCGCCCGTAAGCGAACCTGCCGTCACCGCGGCTCGGGGCAATGGGTGTTCAGCCGCGAAATGAGGCCTTGTCCCGTCTTGGCGAGCGCCACGCCCGCGAGGCAACCCGCAATGCCGATCGACACGTAGGCCCCGCCCACAGCGGCTACGAGCGCATACGCCCAGCCCGCAGTACTGTCGCAGGCGCGATAGAACACCGTGTCGATGAGATTCTTGGAACGATACTTCGCAGAATCGGGCAACGAGGCGTAGGCGGCGTCGCGCGACGGCTTGCCGAGACTGAATTCCACCACGCGCAGGAGAATGTTCACGCCGAGCAGCACCGGGACGGTGTGCCAGAGCGCGAGGCCTGCGAATGCAAAGCTGGTGATGATTGAAACGAGCACGAGGGTTTGTCCGACTCCGCGCCCGAGCAGCGTCGGCGCGATCAGAAACTGCACTACGAGGGCGAGTGCGTTGACCCACAGGTCGCGCTCGGCAAAAAACGCGGTGCGGCCAGCCACATCCGGATGCAGTATCACCGCGGCTTTTGCAACCTCGATGTAGAGGAACATGCCGAGGACCGATCCGCCGGCCACGAGCAGAGCGACGCGCGACAACACCGGCGACTTAAAGATGTCCTTCAGCCCACTGCCGATGCCGCCGGAGACGGTCTTGCTGCCGCGCAGGTGCCCTTCCCCGCCCAATTCCCGCATCAGATACAGCGCAACCATCGAACCCGCCAGGAGCAGCGCTGCCGCCAGCAGCATCAGGCCCTGAGGTCCGACGCGAACCGCGAAGTGCTGCGCAAGCAAGGGGCCTAATAGCCCACCAAAACTGCCGCCTGCCGCGATGCGCCCGAAGTGGCTCCTCGCCTCCCCCTCCGTCCACAGATCCGCCATGAAACTCCAGAACGTGCTCACCATCCAAAGATTGAAGACGGCGACCCAGAGGTAAAAACCGGCGGCGAGAAAGCGGCTGTCCGGCCAGAGGCGGAACAGGAGGGCAAAGCCGGCGAGCTTTGCCGCGAAGGCCACATAAAGACACGGGACCAGCCAGCGTCTCGGTACGGTCGACACGAGCCAGGCGTAGAGGGTGGCTACGATCGCGCTGACGAGAAGGACGCCGGAGGAGAGAAACTTGATCGACTCGCTGCCAAGGCCCGCGGCGAGCGAGTCGCGCACGGGCCGGATCAGGTAGTAAGCGGCGAGCAAGAGCGCAAAAAAACTCTTCTGTGACCAGCGACTACCTTGACCTTCATGCCAAGCTGCAAGCAACACAATTGGTACGAGTAACAAAGACATAAGGATAAGTACTAA
>CAXBRZ010000155.1:0-6344 GCA_963978075.1 uncultured bacterium
GCCGGCAGTCTGAGCTTCTTCGACATACGCGGTAACGTGGATGCAACGCTCTACCCTGCGGACATGCTGTCGGGATCTGCCAACGGGCGTCCGGATACGCGGGGCTATACGGTCCAGGCGGAGTACATTCCGTTTGGAAAGAGCGGGTCTCCCGGGCGCAACTGGCTCAACGTCCGCCTCGGTATCCAGTACACCGCCTACAGCCTGTTCAACGGAGCGTCCTCGGACTATGACGGCAACGGACGCAACGCTTCTGACAACAACACGCTGTTTGCCTATGCGTGGTTCCTGTTCTAAAGCCCTGACGGCCGGGTAGAACGCTGCGGCATCCCGCGGCGGCGTGAATCCTCCCGGCATTTCGGGTAGCCGAACGCATACCGCCGAAACTGCCGCAATCGGATCAGAAAATGATCCGATTGCGGCATAATTGTATTGTCGCTCTGGCTGCGCTGCCGCGAGAATTCCGGCAACGGGGACAGCAGAGTGGGGGATCAGTGGAACGATCCGCAGGGCCGCGCGAGGTGAGCGCGACCGAGTGCGCAGGATGTCATGTTGCCTTTGAAGGCTGTACGTTCGAAAGTGCTAGGTGTCCGTTTTGTGGATTCCCGTTAGGCGGGAACCCCGACCGATTGCAGCCTGCGCCTCCGAAAGTTCAAGACGAAGGAGGTCTCGAACGGCTGCTGTGGAAATCCCTTGCCCAGTACGCCCCGTCTGCCGGAGCTCTCGGCGGGTTCATGACGGAATCTGTGCCGGTTGCGGTGAAGGTTCCCATGCGTCGCGTTTCCTTCGATGTTCAGAGTCGACGGGGTGTCCTTGCCTCGGACGCCGACCGTGCGCGGCATGAACTGGAGATATGCCTTGGCAAGGGAGTCCCCGAATACCTTGCAAAGGCGCTCGAAACCTCTGGGAGGGGGTTTGGCTCGCCGAAGGCCATGCCGACCGTGGCCCTGCGCGTACAGTCGGAAGACGAGAGTGCCGTTTCTTTGCGCATCGTCGCTCGCGTCGAACAGGATCGCCAACGGGAGCAGGTCGTAGGATCAGCCGACATCGAGCGCGCCCTGCCGGGCAGACGGGAGGATTACGACTGGACCTTGTGGGTGGGTCACTGCTCTGCGCCGTTCGGTGACTTGCGAATTGCGGTGGATGCGGCATCAGGACGGCTGCTGGCTGAATCGTGGGTGCCGCGGGTCCCTCGTCGACTAGGGATCATCCTGCAGAATATTGGCGAGGCATTGCTGATTCTGGTTGCGGCGCCACTCGCCCTTGCGTGGCAAGACAGTCTGCGCAGGGTGCCCGGACTACTGCCGCTTCTACTTGCATTCGCGGGAATCTGGGCGTTGGGCAGCGTCGCGCAGCACAGGCAGGCCCTGCGGGACTTGCATCGGGCGGCTGGGCTCGGCGACCTTGCGACCGTACATGACCTACGCCGGCAACTGCAGCGTCGTCGCAGGGGGCTTGGCTTGTGCGCCCTTGTTGTGTTTTTCGGGGCGCTCGTGACGGGATATGTGCGGGGGATAAGACCCTTTCAGTCACGGGATCCGATTCCGAACGTCCCGCGGAGTGAGCGGGGAATCGATGCTGAAACCCTGCGTCCATGGACTTCGATCAATGCAAACTTCTTGCAGTCGCCTTTCGGCGTAAACGGCACGGTGTACGTGGTGACAGAGCCCGCGCCGAAAGTATCCCCGATGCTCGTCAAGGCGCTCCCTTCTGCGAATTTTTCCGTTGGCAGAGTTCTCTCGGTCGGAGCAGGGGGCTACGAGTCGCTTGCCGAAGCTGTGGCGGCATCGCGCGCGGGCGATCGCATCCGCGTACGGCCAGGACGACATCCGGGTGGCCGGATGGTCGTCACTCACGACCTTATGATCGAGGGAGATCCCGGCGGCGTCGTGGCCTGGTCGGGCGGGCAAGGTCCGTTCATCGAAGTGGGTGGCGCTGAGGTCCGTTTGGTGCTTCGCTCAATCCGCCTTGAAGCGGTTGGCATCAATTCCAATGTGATCGGCGATCCCAATCCTGCCTATGGGCGGCCTCCGGTGGGCTTTCATCCTCATTTGGACCTGGAGGACGCCTATGTGCTGAGTTTCGGTGGCGGAAGCATCTATTTTGATTCGCCGGATTCGGTCATCCGACTGAAAGGTAGTCGCGTCGGAAGTATTTCCCTTGCCAATGCGGCATTACTTCAGGTGGACAATCTGGTGACGGGAGGCCAGACGATCCTGGGAGGTCCGAGCGCGGAGTCGCTGCACTCAGGGGTTGCACGAGGAGTCTGTGTGATCTGTCTGCGGGATATTGAGGTTGCGACACTGGAGAACCTCACCATCCTGCAAGAAGAAGGAGAACTTCTTGTGGCCAACAGCGCTGGCCGAATTGTTGTTGGTCCGGGAATCCGCAACCTGAGGACTCGTCTGGTGCGCGCGGAGGCGCGTGAACTCGGGGTCCTGCCCTTGCCGTTTGGCCATCGTTTCGAGTTTCGGGTAGTCAATGGCGTAGCTGAATTCTGAGTCCTCCCGCCTATCTGTATATACTTCCTGCTCAGCATCAGGATGTTTCACCTAGCGGTATGCCCACTCCCGACGAAATCTATATGCGACAGGCGCTGGCGTTGGCAAAGCGTGCCGAAGCCCAGGGCGAAGTCCCGGTAGGAGCTCTG
Source organism: uncultured bacterium (assembly GCA_963978075.1). Taxonomy (GTDB): domain Bacteria; phylum Pseudomonadota; class Gammaproteobacteria; order Steroidobacterales; family Steroidobacteraceae; genus CAIKZZ01. The sequence goes on from CAXBRZ010000155.1 coordinate 2,651, forward strand.
CTCGTCGTGGGCGAGCGCGTGGTGAGTGAAGGATGGAATCAGCCGGTTTCGCTGCATGATCCGACGGCGCACGCGGAGATTCTGGTGTTGCGTGCGGCCGGCGCCGCCTTGCAGCGGTACCGGTTATCAGATGCCACGCTGTACGTCACGCTGGAGCCCTGTGCGATGTGCACGGCAGCCCTGGTGCATGCGCGTGTCCGGCGGCTGGTATTTGGTGCCTGGGATCCTCGGCAAGGCGCAGCGGGAAGCGCTTTTGATCTTGCGCATAGCCGGGCCATGAATCACTCGCTGGATGTTTTCGGCGGTGTGCTGGGCGATGAATGCTCTGCGCGATTGAAGGAGTTTTTCCGGCAAAGGCGCGGCGTGCCGACCGTCGCGGAATAAGGTCGCGCGCTTTCAGTCGACACGCATGTGCTGACGAGTGCGCCGCCGGAGTGCCTGACGTGCCAATAGCCAGACCACGAGTCCGGTCCCGAGCCCCGGAACCAGCGTTACCACCAGATTCCCATCCGGGGTGGCAATCGATACCCCACCGGAGGTGACAATGCCAACGACGGCGGCCCACGCCAGAGGTGACGTGCGCCATTTCACGATCCGCGTGCTGATGGGCAGGGGCATGGGTCTGTCTCCTTCTACGTGATTCATCGTGCAAAGGATTCCAGCAGGGCGAGAGGCCTTGGCGGTCTCGCGTCAGTGTGACGAGGGCCCTGGCGCCTTCGCCGGAACCGCCCATTCGAGGACGTCGAGATAGCTGCGCACGTTGTCGACGAATCGTGTGGCCTCCCAACCGCGCGCATAGCCGCGCTTCGTGCGTTCGAACCAAGCGCCTTCGGCCAGACGTGGCAGGAAGTCGCGGACATCCATCCATGAGTCGGGGTCTCGCCCCGCGCTCTGCGTGAGCACCCGGGCGTCCTCGACGTGGCCATAACCGATGTTGTAGGCCGCGAGTGCGAGCCATGTACGGTCGGGTTCTGGAATTCGGTCGGGGACGGTCTCGTGCATCTGGGCAAGAAAGGCGGCACCTCCGGCGATGCTCTGCGCAGGGTCCCGCCGATCGTCTACCCCCAACGATCCTGCCGTGTCTTCCGTCAGCATCATGAGGCCACGGACCCGTGTCACAGAGACCGCCTGCGGGTTCCAGCGGGATTCCTGGTAACCGATCGCGGCGAGAATGCGCCAGTCCTGATGCGTCTTGCGTGCGGCGTCTTCAAAAAGCGGGCGCAGCGAAGGAAGCCGGTCCTGCAGGTCCCTGACGAGCGCGCGTGCGCCGGCGTAGTCGTACCGCTCGTCCGGTTGGTAGTAACGGGCCACAATATCCGGCTCGTTCCTTTCCAGTTCGGCAAAGAACGAGGCCACATGCTGCGCAATGTCCGGATCGTCTTTGGGCAGTGCCCAGGCAAGTTCATCCGGTGAAGGAAAATTGAAGGCGATGCGCAGTTCCGGATGGTAGGGACGTGTCAGATAGAACTCGTTGCGGTCGGCTACTGTAACGTCGATGTCTTCACTCCAGACCTGGTCCAGGAGATCCAGCGTTGAAAGGTTGGGGACTTCGACAAAGTGCAGGGCCGGGAAGTTGAGGGCCAGTCGGCGCAACGCATAGGCGTGGGCGCTGCCGGCCACAACGGCAATGCGTTCGCCGGCGAGTTCAGCGACGGTCGTTGGGCGTGGAGTACCGCGACGATGGATGAAATGCAGTTTGACCCGCTGATACGGGCGTGAGAACTGCACGTAGCGTTGCCATTCGGGCGTGACCGCGAGGCCGGCTGCAGCGATGTGGGCCCGGCCCGTGGCGACGGCGGCAACTGCGTCGGCAGGCGAGGGGTACTGGCGGATTTCGAGGGGAATGCCGAGAGATCTGGCGAACCGGGTGGCGAGCGCATATTCCGGACCCTCGGGGCCGTGCGCTCCGAGGTAATAGGCCGTGGGACTGTTGTAGGTCGCGATCCTGAGGGCACCAACGACCCGGGCCTGAGCCACGACGCCAGGTCTGGGCGTGCAAGTTCCAAGCAGCAGAAACACTGCGAGTGCTGCGCCCGCCCGCCATGGCAGACCGCTTTCAGGTAAACGGAAACCCAACATGGGGCCAGAGGATACGCGAGGGCCGTCCGTGCCGGGTTCGGGGAAGGGAATCTGATCCCAATTACGACATGGTCAGTCGCCCGAGGACAATTTCGGCTCGATGATTGACCACGAGGCCGGCGCCTGCTGCTCGTTGGGCAGCCTTTCCTTTTGGTGTATAGTTCGCGCCCCGACAGACCACATCGGGCCTCGGCGGAGAGGTGGCAGAGTGGTCGAATGTACCTGACTCGAAATCAGGCGTGGGCTTACGCCCACCGTGGGTTCGAATCCCACCCTCTCCGCCACTTCTATAATTAAATCAATTAGTTATGAACGAATCACGGGTGATTCCACCGAATCCCACACCCCGCTGATCACCGCCACGTAAAGGTCGCTTCATCCACCTGGCCTTTTTGCTTTTGGTTTCGCCTGAGTCTCGTGGAAGTGGCTTCCCCTTTGGCGCCGGATCTCAGCCCAACGGGAAATGTCACGGCGAGTCTTCTTGAGTTATTTAACGGATTCAGTCCGCGCCGACGGGGTTAGGCTTAGGACCGCGCCGGGAGAGTGCGTTGCAGTGTCCGCATGGCAGAACGCACCACTGCAGCAAAACACTGCCACCGGATATTCTGGATAATTCCCGGATGGACGAGCCTTCGCGGAAGTTCCGGCGCCTATTGATCGGGATTACCCTCCCCGTACGGATCCTCGGCGCGTGGTTGTTTGCCGCGTCTGTGCTGGGTGCCACCGATCCGCAGCCTCGCCCGGGGTACCTCGACGATGTTGTCGTGACGTTGCCTTTGCCCGGCGCGTTGATGGAAGAGGCGGCGGTGCCGGTGAATGTGCAGCGGTTGCGTGGCAAGGACCTGTCGGATCGATCGCCATTTAATCTCGCCCAGGCGCTCGGAGACAGGGCTGCCGGCGTTTCGCTCAGCGATACGCAGGCCAACCCATTCCAGCCGGACGTCAATTACCGAGGGTTCGCTGGATCCGCGATCCTCGGTACGCCGCAGGGGCTGTCGGTCTACGTGGACGGCGTGCGAGTGAACGAAGCGTTTGGTGACACCGTCAATTGGCAACTGATTCCCGAGGACGCCATCGAAAGTATCGAAGTGATTCCCGGATCGAATCCCATGTTTGGTCTCAATACGCTGGGTGCGGCGATCGTAGTCACGACCAAACGAGGTCGGGAGAATGTGGGCACGCAGGCCGACTTCGAGGCCGGCTCCTTTGGTCGCAGTGCATTGAAGATCGCCTCTGGCCTGCGACGCGGCGTCATCGATAGTTACCTGAGCGGCAATGTTTATCGTGACGCCGGGTGGGCGCGACACAACCCGAGCGAACTTCGGCAAGGTCTTGCAAAGCTCGGTTACCGCGATGACGCAAATGACGTGTCCCTGTCGATCACCCGAGTCACCAGCGCCTTGGAGGGAAACCAGACCTTGCCGGTGTCTTGGATGGCGAACCCATCCCAGGCGTACACCTGGCCCGACCGGCAGGAAGATAGCCTTGAGTTTCTGGCGCTGAATGCCACCCATCACGGTCGGCAGTGGACGCTTTCGGGAAACGGGTATTACCGCGTGGTGGATTCGCACGGTCTCAACAGCAACGTCAACGATGAGTTTGATCTCACCTCAGA
>CAXBRZ010000156.1:0-6305 GCA_963978075.1 uncultured bacterium
TCGTCTGTGAGGCGCTGTCGTTCAACTCCCCGATCGCCGCGATGCGACCGTCCTTCACGCCCACGTCAGCACGGATCGCCTTCGCACCCGTGCCGTCGATGACCGTGCCACCCGTGATTGCAAGATCGAATGCCATGACAAGACCTCCCCGTCAGTCGGTCCCACCCTATTACCGACCCCGTGCGGGCCGCCGATGCGGACGCTGCGGGCCGGGTTGCGGGCGCGCTGCTCGAACTCGGCCGGGGCGCTGGCGAGGAGTGATCGCACGAGGCCACGATCCGCCCGCACCCGGGTGCCGTTGACCTCGGCCCCCGCCTGCCGCCAACGGGCCAGGGCGTCCGGCGCTTCGCGAAACTCGATGCCCACGGTCTCGAGCAGATGGAAGGCCTGATCCTCGATCCGGCTGAGCGCCTCCTCGTCGAGGAAGGCGTAGTACGGGATCTTGCGCGTCACATAAGCGGGACCACTGGAAACGGGCGCCGGGGCCTGGCGTCCGCGTCGTCCGGTCAGCTCTCGGGTCTGCATGGATTGTCCGTTTTTCCCCAATTCAAGCCGGAGTATAGGAAAGCCGGCACAAGACAACTTGCAGGAAATTTGCAGTCTAAGTATAAATTTGAGTTATGAGAGAACTGACCCGACGAGTGGGCTCCGTGCACAACCTTGTGATCTTCGAGGCGGTGGCACGGCTCGCTTCGTTCTCGCGAGCGGCCGCAGAACTGGGTCTGACGCAGCCGGCGGTCAGCCAGGCGGTGCGCAGGCTTGAGACCGCGCTCGGGGCCCGCCTCTTCCAACGTCAGCACCGCGCCATCACGCTCACCGACTCCGGGGCGCGTCTGCATGCCGACGTCGCCGATGGGTTTGCCCGGATCCTCGCGACCGCCCGACAGATTGGCCGTGCGGCCCGTAGCGAGCATGTGACGCTGCTGGTGTCGACGGCCTTTGCGACCTGGTGGCTCGTGCCGAGGCTCGCGGAATTCCGCGCGCTCTATCCTTCCGTCGACCTTCGCCTTGAAACCCTCGACAAGGATGTCGACATCGCAGCCGAGGCCACCAGTCTTGCGATCCGGCGCGGTCATGGCGAATGGCCCGGATACGCCTCCGCCCGCCTCACGCCCGAGCGGATCACCGCGGTGGCGAGCCCTGCGTTCCTCGGCGCGCACGGTCCAGCCAGGGACCTGCGTCACCTGCTGTCATGGCCCCTGATCCATCTCGACGAGCCGCATCGCTACCGGCCGAGCTGGCGCGAGTTCTTTGAATACTTCGGGATCGCGTTTCACGACCGGGGTGATGGTCTTCGGCTCAACGACTATGCGCTGGTCCTGCAGGCCGCCATGGCGGGAGAAGGCGTGGCGATCGGTTGGGAGCACATCTGCGAGCGCCCCATTGCGCAAGGATTGCTTGCCTCGGTTGGAACGTGGACGTATTCGTCGGACGCCGCGTTCTATCTCGTGTGGTCAGACGGCATTCCACTCACGCAGGAAGCCGAACTCGTGCGGCAGTGGATACTAGGGCAGAAAATGAGGGCGCCTTGACAGTGCGTTGATCGTGTCCTGCGCGCAGTCTTCGGGGGTCACGTACCTACCTGTGGCGAGCGTTCACCCGGTCCCATGTTCTTGAAGAGCGCGATGCAGCGCGTCAACCGTCCCTTTTCCGACCGTTTGCAGCTGGCTCAGACGGCTCAGTCGAGACGGCCGACCCGTGCATTGCGAAGCGCCGGCTTCAGGTGCAGCAACGGTAGCGCGAGCAGAACCCAGGCGAGTGTGATGTAGGGCAAGAGGTTGCTCGGCCACTCCGGTACGGGCAGGACCGTCCGTAGCCCGACCCAAGCGAGCAGCAGTGGTCCGAGCGCGCAGGCGAACGCCCAAAGGCGGCGACCCTCTCGCAGCGACTCGACCATCTCGGCAAGGCCCACTCCCATGTAGTTGAGGATCAGGGCCAGTACGGCGACCGTGCTCGTGTAGCCGTAGAGATCACCCGGGATCACTCCGCGACCGAACGCGAGGATCGGTACGGCGATGATCAGCGCCGACAGCGTCGTGGCGCGCGTGGGTGCGCCAAAGCGAGGGTGAACGTAGCTCAAGGTGCGGCTCAGGCCCTCGCGCCCAAGGGCGAAGAAGATGCGTCCGCCTGCATTGATGGCGCCGATCGTGCCGGAGAAACAGGTGATCGCCGCCGCAAGGTCGAGCGCGACCGACAATCCGCGCGAGGCATAGCGTTGCGACAGCTCATCGAGTGGCGCCTCACTGGAGGCCAGCGTCGAGAGGTGCGCAAACCCAAAGCCGATGATCTCGGCGTAGGCCACCAGCGCGAAGAAGAGCGCGCACAGCGCCACCGAACCGAAGAGGGCGATCGGGATGACCCGTCGCGGATTGACCGCTTCCTCGCCAAGCGTCGTGGCACTCTCGAACCCTGCGAAGGACAGCACGCAGAACACCATCGCGATGCCGATGCCCTTCCAACTGTCATAGGTGGGGGACGGCGTCAGTGCCGCCTGCACGGCGTCGACCGTCGGTGGCGCCGCAAGGAAGATGCGGTAGCACAGGTAGAGGATGGCGAGGACCGCAAGTCCCTCGATCGTGAGCATGAGCCGTCCGGCAAGGCGCATGTCGCGCGCCGACAGCGCCCAGGCGACGAGGATGCCGAGCACACTGACGATGATCCAAAGGCCCGCCGGTGTCGCAACGCCGAGGCTCCTCAGGGCCGCCACGGTAAAGCTGCCAAGCAACGCGGCCATGCTCGAGCCGAACATCACGTACGCGAGCGCCAGCGCCCACCCGGCCACGAATCCGATCCGTGCGCCGAAGGTGTGGGTGATGTAGGCATAGGCGGCCCCGGCGTGTGCGACGCGGCGCGAGAAACCGATGAAGGACAAGGCGACGAAGCCGGTGGCGAGCGCGGCGATCAGGAAGCCGAGCGGCGCGGCGGGCCCGGCCGAGCGCACCACCAGCGACACGTTGAAGGCGGCGGTGAGGGTGGGCGCGACGATCGCAAGCGACAGACCGACCGCCTCGATCAGCGACAGCCGTTTGACCAGTTGGGTCATGCGCCCTGCCCTGCCGTAAGGCGTTCGATTTCGGCCACAAGGGCTGCCGTCGTGACCTGCCGGCAGTAGCCGCGGTTGTTGCGCAAGGAGGTCTCCTGCCGTTCCGCGGACTGGGTCACGCAGGCATCCGTCGCCACCGTGACGAGGTAGCCAAGATCACAGGCGTCACGGATCGATGAGTCCACACACTGGTCGGTCAGGACCCCGACCAGGATCAGATGACGCACGCCGAGGTTGCGCAGCACGTAGTCGATGTTGGTGGAGATGAACACCGACGAGGACGTCTTCGGAAGGACGATCTCGTCCTCCGCTGGCGCAAGCTCCTCGATCACCTTCGCGTCGCGCGAGCCCTTGGGGACATTGAAGCCTGTGATCTTGTAGTCGAGCGAGCGGTCGCGACCGTCGCGCGTCAGGTTCTCGACCACCGTGTACATGACCTCGATCCGGGCAGCGCGGCAGGCCTGTTGCAGGCGTCGCAGGTTGGGAATGCCGCGTGCGGTCATCTCGGCGAAGAAGTAGCCGTAGCGCGCCTCCATCGTGGCGTCATCGAGTCCGATGTACTCCCCGCCGTCGCGCCGGCAGTTGAAGTTCTGCACGTCGATGTACAGGATCGCCGTGGCCTCCGGATCGATCTCGATGTCTCGGGAGACGGGGGTCGGTATGCGCATGCTCAGGCTCCGCGGCAATGTCGATCGGCCAGCAGCAGTGCCGTCGACAGTCGACGCGCCCACTCGGCCTGGCCTTCCGGGGTCGTCACGAGGTCCTGGCGGACCTCGATCTCGACGTGCAGCAGTCCGCGGCGCTCGCCGTGGACGGGGATGGTGTAGTCGGTCTCGTCGCTGACGAAATACGGCTCGTTCTCGGCGATGACGAGCGACGGATCCGCCCGCAGGGCGTGAAGGAGCGCACCGGCGAGACGCCGGTCCCGGTGATAGAGGACGGCGGCCTGCATCTCGCGCCGCTGGTCTTTGTAGAGCGGGGTCATCGTGTGCTGACTGACGAGCACGGTACGCCGCCCGGCGGCGTTGCGCGCGTCGATGAGCTCGTGGATGCGCGACTGGTATGGCCTGAACAGTGCCTCCACCCGCGCCTCACGGTCGTCGTGGTGCAAGCCGACGTTGCCGGGAATGACCGTGTGTTCGCTCAGTTCGGGAAACGCGGACGGCACGCGCGGGTCACGGTTGCAGTCGATCACGAGACGCGAATAGTTGCTCGCGATCAGGGTCGCATCGAGATGGCGCGACATGTGCCGCGCGAGCCCGAGCGCTCCGATGTCCCAGGCGATGTGGCGCGAAAGGTCGGCCTCGGCAACGCCGAGCGTGCCGAGGCAGCGCGGGATCCGCGCCGAGGCATGGTCGACGGTGATCAGAAAGTCGCCGCCGCCGGCGAGGTTCTCCTCGAGGTAGGCCGGCGGCTCGTCCGGCTGCAGCCAGGGCGTCACGGCGGGCATCTCAGTAGCAGGCCGCGTAGCGGCGGCAGACCTCGGGTTCCGTGAGGTCGGCCAACGCCGCGGCTTCGGCCTCCTTGAACGCCACGTAGCCAGCCTTGAGGCCGGCGCCCAGCCAACTGTCCGGTGCGTTCTCAAGGTGCGCCAGCGCTTCCCCAAGCGATACTGGCAACGCGCCAGGCACATGGCGGGCGAGCGAGGCGCCGCTACGAAGGCCGTCAAGCCCTGCGCGCACGAGTGCGGCGAGCACAAGATAGGGGTTGCCCGTCGCATCCGCGACGCGGAACTCGAGATTGTACTGCCGTGCCTTGGCGGCTTCGTCGACCGCATGCGTCGGCGACACACGCAGTGCCGCACCGCGATCGTAGGCACCGAGGTCCGATCTCACGGGTGCCCAGCGGTTGGGGCGCAAGCGGTAATAGGAGGCGACGCTGGCTGCCGAAATCGCGCAGATCGCCGGCAAGGCCGCAAGGATGCCGGCCACGAACGGCTCGGCGGCGGGGGCGATGCCGAGCGTGCCCTTGGGGTCGTAGAGGCAGGGCGCACCGTCCCGGTCGAGGAGGCTGAAGTGGATGTGGGTGCCGTTCGCGACTCCGTCGGGATCGGCCATGGGGGCGAGACTCACCGACTGCTGGTGTCGGTGCGCGACGGCCCTGAGCAGTTCGCGGGTGATCACCGCCTCATCTGCGGCGCGCAGGCCGATCTTCGGAGTGGTGGTGACCTCGAACTGCTGCGGACCGAACTCGGCGAGGAAGGCGTCGGGTGTGATGCCGGCGAGGCGCAGGCAGGCCAAGAGGTCCGGCGCAAACCGGCCGATGCGCCGCAGGCCGTCCAGTTCATAGGGCCGCATGGGGCTCGCCGGCACGCCGCTGTAGGTGAACTCCTGCTCGAAGGTCGACAGCAGCTGCCAACCGGTCTCCTGTTCGAGGTCCTTGAGCGCGCGACGCAACGCACTGCGCGGACAGTACGCCCAGGGATTCCCGTCCATCTCGACAAAGTCGCCCAGATAGAAATGCTCGCCGCCCTGCCCTTCGTCCGGCAGATGGACGCGCGTGCTCTCGTCGGGCACCAGGAAAACCTCGCCGGCGGTCCCGAAGGTCGTCATCTGGATCGGACCGAGCGCCCCCATGTAGAGGTTGGTGGGCGCAAGCCCGACGCCCTGCACCCGCTTCGCGGGCAGTTCGCTTGCCGGGAAGCTCTTGCCGCGAAAATGCGCGGACAGGTCGCTCGTGCCGATGAAAATCAGTTCGTCTTGCATCTTGGTCTGCAGCCGTCTTCCCGAGGCGCCCCAAGGTATACCAAATGGCGCTGCCGATGTAGGACCACGGCGGCCGCAGGTCCTCAGGCAGCGCAGGCGGCTGCCCCGGAATCTGCTGCGACTCTGCTACTGTACGGACTGATCCACGACCGACCGGACCTTCCACCATGCCTGCCGCCCCTCGCCCCAACGATCCGACTTCCGATCAGCCGACCAGTCCTGCGCGCCGGCATCTCCTGAGCGCGCTGGGCACCGGTGCGCTGCTGGCGGGCGCCGAGGCGCCGGCGGCAATCGCACCCAAGGGTGCGACGCGCTCCTCCGCACCGCCGGTGGCGGATTCGGCGCGATTGCGCTCTCTGCGATGGCCGCGGAAGAGGTTCGCGCCTCCGAAGCGACGCGCAGCGGCGATCCGCTCCTCGCCGCGCGCAGCCCGAGAAAGCCACGGAAGGGGTTGCTTCGTCACCCGGGCTGCCGGCAAAATAGCCGGCCGGACGGGCGGAATCGGGAGAGAACCAATGGCCAACTTCATGGGGGGCAGCGCGCCCGCGATGGCTTCC
>CAXBRZ010000157.1:0-6296 GCA_963978075.1 uncultured bacterium
GCAACGGGCAGAAGCGGAAGTTAAAGCGGACGGCCAGTTCACCGGGGATGACATTGACGCCTGTGCCGGCCTGGATGGTGGCCACCTGGAACGAGGTCGGCTGGAAATGCTCGTTGCCCTCGTCCCATCGGCGGCTGCAGAGCTCGGTCAGGACCGGCGCGAACCGATGGACCGGATTATCGGCCAAGTGCGGATAGGCGATATGCCCCTGCGTTCCGTGTACGGTCAGGATCCCGCTCATGGAGCCGCGCCGTCCGATCTTCACGGTGTCGCCGAGCACCTTGTCGCTAGTCGGCTCGCCGATCACGCACCAGTCGATGTGCTCCCCTTCGCTGATCAGGTGCTCCACCACCTTGGCCGTACCCTCAATGGACGGGCCTTCCTCGTCGCTGGTGATGAGGTAAGCAAGCCTCGCGGGGTGATCGGGGCATTCGCGGACAAAAGCTTCCGTGGCGGTGACCATGGCGGCCAAAGCGCTCTTCATGTCGGCCGCGCCGCGTCCGTACAGGACATCCTCGCGGACGGTCGGATCGAAGGGAGGTGTCGTCCACGCCTCCAGCGGGCCGGTGGGTACGACGTCGGTGTGCCCGGCAAAGCACAGGGTCGGTGCATCGGCAGGTCCGCGGGTCGCCCAGAAATTGGTGACCGGGCCGAATGGCAGTGACCGCACGGCAAAGCCGCATTGCGCAAGGCGCTTCGCCAAGACGTGCTGGCAGCCGGCATCGTCAGGGCTTACGGACGCACGGCGCATCAGGTCGAGGGTGAGGTCTAGGGTGTCAGTCATGGGCTCTCCGCAGGCGCGCAGTTATACGGTGCCACGCGGGATGCGGCAAGAGGTCACACTGCAGAGGGGTACAACGGTACCAACGGGCAGAGGAAAAACATATAAGATTTTGAAAAATATAAATAAATGAGAATTGAAACAAAAATGTAACATTCCTCCGCGATAATTGGCTGTCGACGTGGGCGCAACCTTTTTCCGGTTGCGGCAGCGTTGGGCTTGCACCCAAGAATCTCGCCCGGGCGATCATGCAAAGTTCTACGTTTGTCGTCGTCATCCTGCTGCTTGCAAGCGTCGCCTACCGGTGGGGGACACATCGTTCCATCGCTCTGGTCGGTGGCACACGCGGTATCCGCCATCTGCATTCCCTGCCGGTGTACTACGGGCTGTATGTCGCGCTGTGGTGCGGATTGCCGGCACTCGTGATCCTTGGCCTTTGGCACCTGTTGGGTGACCGCATCGTGCTTGAGATGGTGCTGGCGCAGATGCCGGCGGAGTTCCAGCATCTCTCCGGAGGGCAGGCAGGCCTGCTGCTGAACGACATCCGCAATGTCGTCTCCGGTGCGGTCGCTCCGGAATTCGCCCGACCCGAAGTGGTGACTGCCGCAGCGCACTGGACGCGCCTCAACGCCCAGAGCACGGCCGCCGGCGGCGTGGTGGCGCTCAGCGCTGCAGTGCTCCTTGGCGGCGGCTGCTTGCGCTCGCTGAAGCCTGCGCTGCGGGTACGCAACCGCGTGGAGCGTGCGGTGGAATGGGCGTTGCTGGGCTGTTCCGCGGTCGCCATTCTCACGACGATCGGCATTGTCGTGTCGGTGCTCGTGGAGGCGGTGCACTTTTTCCATTTCGTATCTCCAATCGACTTCCTGTTTGGTACGACCTGGAGTCCGCAGATGGCGATCCGGGCCGATCAAGTCGGCTCGTCGGGCGCATTCGGCGCTGTGCCGCTGTTCGCGGGCACCTTGCTGATCGCCAGTATCGCGCTCCTTGTCTCCGTGCCGGTCGGACTTTTCTCGGCGATTTACCTTGCGGAATATGCCGCTCGCGGGGTTCGCACCGTCGTGAAGCCGCTTCTGGAAATCCTCGCCGGCATTCCGACGGTGGTGTATGGTTTTTTTGCGGCCATGACCGTGGGGCCGTTGCTGCGAACGCTGGGTGAGTCGATGGGCCTGACCGTCGCCTCTGAAAGTGCCCTGGCCGCGGGGCTCGTGATGGGCGTCATGATCATCCCGTTCGTGTCCTCTCTGGCCGATGACATGATCACGGCCGTGCCACAGTCGCTGCGCGACGGGGCGTATGCACTCGGCGCCACGCGTTCGGAGACGATTCGCAATGTGGTTCTCCCGGCCGCACTGCCGGGCATCGTGGGCGGGGTCCTGCTGGCCGCGTCGCGCGCCATCGGTGAGACCATGATCGTGGTGATGGCGGCCGGATTGGCGGCCAATCTCACGGCGAATCCTTTCGAGGCGGTGACCACGGTGACCGTCCAGATCGCCACCCTGTTGGTGGGCGATTCCGAGTTCGACAGCCCCAAGACGCTCGCAGCCTTTGCCTTGGGACTTGTGCTTTTTCTAGCCACCCTTGGACTCAACATCGTCGCACTGAAGGTCGTTCGCAAATATCGGGAGCAGTATGACTGAAGCAAATTCAGCTCCCGTGGGTACGCAGGCCAAGGTCGCGGCGTCCTTGCGGCGCCGTTATGCCGCAGAGATGCGTTTTCGCGCCTACGGCATCCTCGCGATTGCCGTCGGGCTTGCGTTCGTGGGTTTCCTGTTCTACTCGATCATTTCCAACGGCTACACGTCGTTCCGGCAGACCTATCTGGCCGTCGATGTCGAGTACGCGGCCGAACTCATCGACCCGGAGGGCGGGCGTTCTGCGGAAGCCCTTCAGGCGGCGGATTACGCCGCGGTGATCAAGGCGTCCCTGCGGGCTCAGTTTCCCGCCGTCGAGGGCCGCAGTTCCTTGCGTCACCTGTACGGCACGGTCAGCAATGCGGCGGAAGTGACACTGCGTGACCGTGTGCTGGCACATCCGGAACTGATCGGAACGCGCGAAACTCTCTGGCTGATGGCAGATGACCACGTCGATACCTTCGTCAAGGGCAAGATCGACCGGCGCTTGCCGGAGTCTGATCGCCCCATTGCCGATGAGGAAATCGAGTGGCTCGACCAGATGCGGGCGCAAAAGAGGATCGACGTTCGATTCAACCGGGCATTTTTCACGAACGGCGATTCCCGCGAGCCGGAGCAGGCCGGAGTCGCTGGCGCGCTCGCCGGCAGTGCGCTGACCCTCATGATCACGCTGCTGCTGTCGTTCCCTGTCGGGGTTGCGGCGGCGATTTACCTGGAGGAGTTCGCGCCGAAGAATTTCTGGACCGATGTGATCGAGGTCAACATCAACAACCTGGCGGCAGTGCCGTCGATCGTGTTCGGACTCCTCGGTCTGGCGATGTTCATCCAATTCTTCGGTCTGCCGCGCTCTGCGCCCCTGGTCGGCGGTCTCGTGCTGTCGCTCATGACCTTGCCCACGATCATCATCGCCGGTCGGGCCTCCCTCAAGGCGGTACCCCCGTCCATCCGGGAGGCGGCGCTTGGGATGGGAGCCTCCCGAGTGCAGATGGTCCTCCATCACGTTCTTCCGCTCGCCCTGCCTGGCATGCTGACGGGTACCATCATCGGCATGGCCCGCGCGCTGGGCGAGAGCGCGCCCTTGCTGATGATCGGTATGGTGGCGTTTATCGTCGACGTCCCGCACGGAGTGTCGGACCCCTCGACGGTGCTGCCGGTCCAGATTTACCTCTGGGCACGCAGCCCGGAGCGCGCCTTCGTCGAGCGCACGTCGGGCGCGATTATCGTATTGCTCGGTTTTCTGCTGGTCATGAACGCCGCCGCAGTGATCTTGCGCAAGCGTTTTGAGCGTCGCTGGTAATCCACGGAGTCCATTCCCATGACGATTGAGTCCCACCAGCACGTTACCTCAGTCGCGCGAGACGTACTGTTCAACGAATCGGATCATTCCCAGCCGGGGGAAAATGTGGAGACGAAGACGGTCGGGCAGGTGACGGTGGCGTCGCCGGTCATCACTGCGCGGCACGTGAATGTCCACTATGACGAGAAGCATGCGATCAAGGATGTCAGCATCGACGTCGCCCGCAATTCCGTCATCGCGTTCATTGGTCCATCGGGTTGCGGAAAGTCGACGTTTCTGCGCTGCCTGAACCGCATGAACGATACGATTCCGAATGCACGCGTCACCGGCTCGATCTGTCTCGACGGCGCGGATATCTACGATCGTTCGCAGGACATCGTGCAGTTGCGGGCCCGGGTTGGCATGGTGTTCCAGAAACCCAACCCGTTTCCGAAATCGATCTACGAGAATGTGGCCTACGGCCCCCGCATCCATGGCCTGGCCGGTACCCGTGCGGATCTGGACGAGATCGTGCAGACCTCCCTGCGCAAGGCAGGCCTCTGGGAAGAGGTCAAGGATCGCCTCGACAACCCCGGGACCGGGCTATCGGGCGGGCAGCAGCAGCGGTTGTGCATCGCGCGGGCGATTGCGGTAGACCCCGACGTCATCCTGATGGACGAACCGTGCTCGGCGCTGGACCCGATCGCGACAGCGAAGGTGGAAGACCTCATCGACGAATTGCGCGAGAACTACGCGATCGTGATCGTCACTCACAGCATGCAGCAGGCGGCGCGCGTCTCCCAGAGAACTGCTTACTTCCATCTTGGTGACCTGATCGAGGTCGGTCCGACGGAACAGATCTTCACAAACCCCGCGCACAAGCTGACCGAGGACTACATCACCGGCCGGTTCGGCTGAACGAGGCTACCAAGGGTCGCGCGGGACGGTGTCGCTCAGTCACGCAGCAGTTCGTTGATGGATGTTTTCGCGCGTGTCTGGGCATCCACTTTTTTCACGATGATGGCGGCATAGAGGGAGCAGCGGCCGTCCTTGGAGGGCAGGTTGCCCGGTACCACGACTGCGCCGGCAGGCACCCGGCCGTAACTCACCTCACCCGTGTCGCGGTCATAGATCTTTGTGCTCGCACCGATGTAGACGCCCATCGAGATGACGGCGCCGGTCTCGACAATGACGCCCTCGACGATTTCCGATCGCGCGCCGATAAAGCAGTTGTCCTCGATGATCGTGGGGCTGGCCTGTAGCGGTTCGAGCACACCGCCGATTCCGACGCCCCCCGAGAGGTGCACATTCTTGCCGATCTGCGCGCATGAGCCGACCGTGGCCCAGGTGTCGACCATCGTGCCGGAATCCACGTAGGCGCCGATGTTCACGTAGCTCGGCATCAGGACGACGCCCGAAGCGATGTATGCGCCACGGCGGGCGACCGCCGGCGGCACAATGCGTGTTCCGCCGCCGAGCAGCGCGCTTTCGGTGACGCCATCGTATTTCAGTGGCACCTTGTCGAACCAACGAGCGGGATCGGTTCCCATGAGGCGGTTGTCATGCGTGCGGAAGTACAGCAGCACGGCCTTCTTGAGCCATTCGTGCACGGTCCACTGTCCGACCGACTGCCGGGTCGCCACGCGGACCTCGCCACGGTCAAGGAGGTCAAGCGCGGCTTCCGTCGCCTCGACCAGTTCATGGGGAGCGTCCGCTGCGGTGATGCCGGCGCGATGGTCCCAGTAGCCTTCGATGGTGTTCTGCAGTGCGTGCGTCATGGTTGTCTCGATTCGATGAAACGGCGGATGCGCCGGGCGGCGTCGATGCAGTCGTCCAGAGGTGCCACCAGGGATATTCGTATGCGGCCCCTGCCGGGATTGCCGGCGCCGCTGTCGCGTCCGAGGTAGCTGCCGGGCAGGACGACCACGTTTTCCTCGGCATAAAGGTCACGGGCGAAACGCTCATCGTCGCCGGCCACATCGGGCCAGAGGTAGAAACCGGCGGTCGGTCGGTGGACCCGGAGCACCGGCGCGAGGATGGGCAGCACGGCATCAAATTTGGCGAGGTACAGGCGGCGGTTTCCGAGCGGATGTTGATCATCGTCCCATGCGGCGATGCTCGCTTTCTGGACGTGGACTGGCAGGGCGCAGCCATGGTAGGTCCGGTAGAGGCGAAAGGCCTCGATCAGTGCCGGATCACCGGCCACGAATCCGGACCGCAGGCCAGGAACACTGGAGCGTTTGGACAGGCTGTGAAAGACAACGACACGGTCAAACGACCGGCCGAGCCTCGCGCAGGCTCCCAGCACGCCCGGAGGTGGTGCCGACTCATCGAGATAGATGTCACCGTAGCACTCATCGGCCGCGATCACGAACCCGTAGCGGTCACTCAGGTGAAGGACGCGGGCAAGGTAAGCCTCATCCGCCACGGCGCCGGTGGGATTCCCGGGCGAGCACAGGTAGAGCAGTCGGCACTGCTGCCAGACGGATTCGGGTACGGCCGCGAGGTCCGGCAGGAAGTCGCTCGCCGCCTCGCGGCGTGCGCCCACGGCCTGCTCGACCGCGACGTCCGACGTGAGCACCCCCAGGTTGCTCTTGAGCGCGCGGTC
>CAXBRZ010000158.1:0-6294 GCA_963978075.1 uncultured bacterium
CGACGTTCCGTGCCCGCAGGGTGTCCATGTCGGAGATCTGCACGCCGCGGATCCGTTCCATCACCATCACGTTGCGGCGCGTGAGGTCAAAGTGCACTTCCGGCACATACAGGAGCGGTGAGCCGGTGAAGTTGCGCCGCAATTGCGCGGCATTCGCCGCCTCGCGCAACAGGTCGAGCTCATCCATGATCGTCTTGTCGTACTCGCCGACCACCTCGACGGGACGCAGACGCTCGGCATCCGGCCAGTAACGCTGTACCAGCCGGGCGAGGGCGTACAGGACTTCGAGGTCACGACGGATGACCTCGCGCATGCCGGGCCGTAGCACCTTGACCACGACTTCCCGGCCGTCCTTGAGGACCGCGCCATGCACCTGCGCGATCGAGGCTGCCGCCAGCGGACTGGCATCGAACGAGGCAAAGATCTGCTCGACCGGGGCACCGAGCGCCGCTTCGATCGTCTCGCGGGCCTCGCGGTCGCCAAACGGCGGGACGCGGTCCTGCAACTTGACGAGCTCATCGGCGATGTCGTCGGGCAGCAGGTCCCGCCGCGTCGACAAGGTCTGGCCGAACTTGATGAAGATGGGGCCGAGTTCCTCGAGCGCGAGACGCAGTCGCTCGCCGCGCGTGCCCGCCTCCCGGCGCACGAACCAGGTGGCGGGTTGCAGGAACGACAGGAACCGCAGCGGCCGGTAAAGATGCGTGGCCACCACGAACTCGTCGAGGCCATGCCGCATGAGCACCCGCTGGATCTCCAGCAGACGACGGGCCACCTTCAGCGGGATCACAGCGCGCGCTCCGAAGTCCGGTCCAGATGTTCGAGGCGCGCCGCCAGTCGCTCGACGCCATCGCGCAGCCCCTCGACGTCCTGGTGGAACGCCTCCAGCTCATGCCGGCCCACGACGTCGCGGCTCTCCTCGACAAGGTAGTCCCCGGTCGAACGCGTCAGCGTCTGCCAGAGGCGCGCACCGGCCTCAAATGCCGCCCTCGCGGCGCCGAACGCGTAGTGGCCGCCGGTCGGGCCGAGCAACCGAGCCAGTTCCGCCTCGACGTCCGGCTTCGCGTGACGGAACAGCTGCTCGAAGCCCTGCACGACCGTGGCGTCGCCCTCGACCGTGACGCCGGGCTGGTGGTGACCGCCGCCCTCACGACCCGACAGCAGGCGCAACAAACCGAGCGCCGAACCGCGGACATTGGCCTCGGCAGGCGTCTCGCCGAGCGACAGCCGCAGGCCCTCGCGTGCGGCCTCGAAGCGCAGCCGGAGTTCCCGGCCGGCCGCACCCTGAACGGCCACGGCAAACGAGTGGCCGGCCAGCCGGGCGAGACGCTCCCGGGCCGGTGTCGAGGCCTCGATCTGCCGGTTGAGCAGGGTTTCGAGCGATGCGATCGGTCCTTCCACCAGCATCAGTAGCGCCACCCGCGGTGCAAGGCGACGATGCCGCCGGAAAGGTTGTGGTGGCGTACGCCCTCGAATCCGGCGACGCGCATCATCTGCTCGAGCGTCGCCTGGTCGGGGAACATGCGGATGGATTCGGCGAGATAGCGATAACTGTCGGCATCCTTCGCCACAACCCGTCCGAGCGCCGGCAACACCGAGAACGAGTACGTGTCGTAGACGCTGGCCAGCATCGGCAAGACGGGCTTGGAGAATTCCAGCACCAGCAACTGGCCACCGGGACGCAGGACCCGGTACATCGAAGCCAGTGCGGCGGCCTTGTCGGTGACATTGCGCAGGCCGAAGGCAATCGTGACGCAGTCGAACGAGCGGTCGGCAAAGGGCAGGCACTCGGCGTTGGCGAGTGTGCACTCGACATTGCCGACGACCCCCTCGTCCAGCAACCGGTCGCGACCGTGACGCAGCATCTCGGCGTTGATGTCGGAGAGGACCACGAGGCCTTCCTCGCCCACCTGACGGGCCATCCCGAGCGTGATGTCACCGGTGCCGCCCGCCACGTCCAGTGCGCGCTGTCCGGGCCTGAGGCCTGTCTGCGAGAGCAGGAAACGCTTCCACAGCCGGTGGATGCCGAACGACATGAGGTCGTTCATGACATCGTAACGGCTCGCCACGGAGTCGAATACGGCGCGGACCCGTTCCGCCTTGCGTTCACGGGCCACCTGTTCGTAGCCGAAGTCGACGGTGTCGGGCGGAGGCGGCGCAGCGGCGGGGCCGGTCATGGGGACCTCGGACGGTGGAAGCCCCATTGTACCGCCTGGAGCGGCTTTTTTACGCTCAGGCGTCGATGTGGCAGGCCGGGCTGGCCGCGCGGCAGGCCTTCACGGGTTCGGTCAGGCCCAAGAGGAAGTCGCGCAGCAACGGCGTGAAGAGTTCCGTCTCGGTCAGGAAGGCGTCGTGGCCGTAGGGAGAGGAGAGCTCGACGTATTCGCAGTCGACGCCGGCCTCGCCGAGGACCTGGCCCATCTCGCGCTGCTGCTCGACCGGGAAGAGCAGGTCTTCGCGCACGCCGATCACGAGCGCGCGCTCAAGCCCAAGCTGACGGGCGGCCGCGGCGGTGTCGGTGGCGCCACGGTGGCGCAGGCCGTCTTCGCCAGGGTGCACGCCAAAGGTCCCGAAATCGAACAGGTCCATGGCGCGGGAGATGGTCCAGTACGACCACGGCTCGAACTGGCGGACAAACTTCTGCGCGAGGTGTTCAAGCCAGCTCTCGACCTCGAAGTCCGTGCCGGAACCGCGTCCGGCGTACGGTTCGGTCTGGTCACGCCCAAAGCGCTGCTCGAGCAGGTCGGTGCCGACGTAGGAGAGCACCCCGATCTTGCGCGCCCAGCGCATCGCCTGCTCGACGAGCGAACGTTCCGCGCCGGCCTTGAGCAGCGTGCCGACCATCTCGCGCTGCAGGCTGCGCGTCGCGATGGCCGTGGCATTGGCCGCCATGGCGCCGGAGATCGAGACGAGGCCACGCGCCCGTCCCGGGAACAGGGCCGCATGCGCGAGCACGGTCATGCCGCCGAGCGAGCAGCCCACGACCGCGAGGAGGGTGTCGATGCCGAGGGCATCCACGGCCGCCTGGCTTGCGCGGGCAATGTCCTCGACCCGGGTCTCGGGGAAGGTGCCGCCGTAGGCCTCGCCGGTGCGCGGGTTGACGCTGGCCGGGCCCGTGGAGCCAAAGCAGCTGCCGAGGGAATTCACCACCACGACGTACAGGCGGTCGGTGTCCAGCGCCCGGCCCGCGCCGATCATCTCTTCCCACCAGCCGGGGGAGGGGTCGCCGGGGTGCGAGGCCGCATGCGCCGAGGCGGAGAGCCCGGTAAAGACGAGGACCGCGTTGTCGCGTGCGGGGCTTAAGTGCCCGTAGGTCTCCACCGCGACTTCCGCGCCGATCAGTTCCCCGCCCAGGGTCAGCCGGAACGGGCTGGGCAGCGCGATCCGTCGTGCGCGGGAGGGGGCGTCGGGGGGTGTGGCGCTCATGGAACCTATTGTCGGCAGGGCCGGCGGGGGGCGCCATAGCCTGTCGAGAACCGTTCGTTATGAGGGCAGATCCAACCGGCCTCCGGATCGCCCCGGGCCACGCCTACACTTACGCTTTCATCCGTCTCCATCCGGACCCAAGCCATGACGATCTACAACAACATCCTCGAGACCATCGGCCGCACGCCGGTGGTGCGTATCAACCGGCTCGCACCGGCGCACGTCACGATGTACGCCAAGGTCGAGTACTTCAACCCCGGCGGCTCGGTCAAGGACCGTCTCGCCATGGGCATCATTGAGGATGCCGAGCGCCGCGGCGTGCTGCAGCCCGGCCAGACGATCGTCGAGGCGACCTCCGGCAACACCGGCATCGCGCTCGCCCTCGTCGCGGCCGCCAAGGGATATCCCTTCGTCGCGGTGATGGTGGAGACCTTCTCGATCGAACGGCGCAAGATCATGCGTGCCCTCGGCGCCAAGGTGATTCTCACCCCGGCCGCCGAGCGCGGCTCGGGCATGGTGAAGAAGGCGCGCGAGCTGGCCGAGAAGAACGGCTGGTTCCTGGCCTCGCAGTTCGAGAACGAGGCCAACCCGGCCTATCACCGCCAGACCACGGGACCTGAGATCCTGTCCGATTTCGCCGGCAAGCGGCTCGACTACTTCGTCAGCGGCTGGGGTACGGGCGGCACCATGACCGGCGCCGGCCAGATGCTCAAACTCGCCCGGCCGGACATCAAGATCGTGACCACCGAGCCTGCCGGGGCGCGGCTTCTCGCGGGAGCCGAGTTCAAGCCGCACAAGATCCAGGGCTGGACCCCGGACTTCGTGCCGGGCGTGCTGGACCGTCACGTGTTCGACGACAACGTGCCGGTGACGGACGAGGAAGCGGTCGCGACCGCGCGCCTGCTGGCGCAGAAGGAAGGCCTCTTTGTGGGTATCTCTTCGGGCGGTAATTTCGCGGCGGCGCTCAAGGTCGCCGAGTCGGCGCCCGAGGGCAGCGTGATCCTGACCGTCATGACCGACACGGGCGAGCGCTACCTGTCCACGGTCCTCTTCGAGGGCGTGCCGGAAGGCTCCGATCCCGAACCGACCTTGCCGTAAGGCACTCTCGGTCCGCGGCCCCGCTGGATTGCGGGGCCGCGAGCGGTTACCGTGCGCGTTCCTACCGCAGGAACGCGCCGTCATGAAGATCCGCTACGACTGTTCGAAGTGCCCCGGCTACTGTTGCTCCTACGACCGCATCGAGATCACGGAATTCGATGTCCGTCGTCTGGCCAGGCATTTCGACGTGGATGTCGAGACGGCGCGCAAGCGGTACACGCGCCGCTACGTCAACAAGAGCGAAAAAGTCGATGAAATGATCCTGCGGCACCGCAAGGACCACGTCTACAAGTCGACCTGCATGTTCTTTGACCAAGACGAGCGCCGTTGCACGATCTATGCGGCAAGGCCAGGTGTCTGCCGCAAGTATCCCGAAGAGGGACGCTGCGGCTACTTCGACTTCCTGAAATTCGAGCGCGAGCAGCAGGGGGACGACGAGTTCATTCCATCGGCGTGAGGAGCGGATTTTTCGGCCGGCGCACGTAGCCGATGCCCTCGAGCCGGGTCAGGTAACGGGCCCAGCGAGCGGCGTATTGGTCGCCCAGTGTGCGCAGGTAGGCCCACGTATAGAGTCCCGAGTCGTGGCCGTCGTCGAAGACGATTTTCACCGCATAACGCCCGACCGGTTCGAGGGCTGTGACCGCGACGTTCTCCTTGGCGATCTGCAGCACATCCTGACCTGGCCCGTGCCCCTGCACTTCGGCCGAAGGGGATTGGGTGCGCAGGTACTCGAAGTCGAAGACGTAGCGTGCGCCATCGGCAAAGGTGATCTCCACCACGCGCGAACGGCGGCGCAGGCGGATGTCGGTGGGAGCCTCGACGGTATCGTGCATCCGGTGAATCCGTGTCAGTCCTTGCGCCGACGGGCGCGGGGATGAGCCGCATCGTACACCTTGGCGAGGTGCTGGAAGTCGAGGTGCGTATAGACCTGGGTCGTGGACAGGTTGGCATGGCCGAGCAGTTCCTGCACACCGCGCAAGTCGTGGCTGGACTCCAGCATGTGACTGGCAAACGAGTGCCTGAACAGGTGCGGATGGACGTGGACGTCGAGGCCGCGCAGGCGCGCCCAGCGTGCGACCCGCAACTGCACCGCACGGGTGCCGATCCTTCGTCCGTTGCGGCCGATGAAGACCGCCGCCTCGTCGCCGGCCAGGAGCGCCGGACGTTCGGCGAGCCACTGCTGGCAGGCCTCGGCCGCCTTGCGGCCGACCGGCACGATGCGGGTCTTGCTGCCCTTGCCGGTGACCCGCACCGTGCGGTCACGCAGGTCCAGATCGGGCAGGTTAAGGCCGACGAGTTCCGACAGGCGCAGACCGCTCGAGTAGAAGAGTTCCATCATGGCCTGGTCACGCAGGTCGAGGGGTCCCGTCGGCCCTGCCTTGGCCGGTTCGCCGTCCAGAAGACGCGACATCCGGTCCACGTCGATGACGTCCGGCAACCGCCGCGCAGTCTTCGGGGCGGCGACGCCCACGACCGGATTGCGCTTCAGGTGACCCTCGCCCAGCAGGTACTGGAAGAACGTGCGCAGTGAGGACAAGCGCCGCTGGATGGAGCGCGGATCGAGGCCGGCGCGGTGGATGGCGGCCGCATAGCTGCGGATGTGGTGGGTGTCGAAGTCTTCGAACCGGCTGATCTGCTGGCTGCGCGCCCAGTCGCCAAAGGCGGCGAGGTCGCGCCGGTACGCGGCGAGCGTGTGGCCCGAGAGCCGCCGCGTGTGAGCCAGATGCGCAAGCCATGCCTCCGCCCGGGCGCGGTCGGTCGCCGCCCATGCAG
>CAXBRZ010000159.1:0-6278 GCA_963978075.1 uncultured bacterium
CCAATTCCGGGTGCGGCCGCGTGTAGACTCGGGGAGGTGGCTGGGCCGCTGCGGTTGAAGGTGGGCTGTCGTGTCAGAGTTACGAGGAAATTTCGCTGTCGACGATGCCGAACCGACTCGTACCGTGACTGTCATGCGTTGGGACGAGGGCGTCGTGACCTCGGTAATGGACACTGTGGCAGAGGAAACGCCGGTCGCGTTCAAGTATCAGGGTGTCGCGCACGTCGTGATGCTGGCGTCGCCCAGGGATCTTGAGGATCTTGCGGTCGGATTCACGCTGACCGAATCCATCGTCGGCGCTCGGTCGGAAATTCGTTCGGTCGAAGTGTCGGCCGTCGACGGTGCGCTGGAGGTCAACCTCAGTATTGCGCCGGAGCGTTTCTCGCAATTGCTCAAACGGCAGCGCAACCTGTCGGGACGTACCGGTTGTGGAATGTGCGGCGCAGAGACGCTGGCCGATGCCATCCGGGCGCCGGTACCGCTCGTGGGTGGGCTGTCCTTGCGTGGCGCAGACGTGCAGTCGGCGCTTGCCGGGCTTGCCTCCGGCCAGGTGCTCAATGCCCGTACCGGCAGCATCCACGCCGCCGGGTGGGCGGTTCCCGGGCGTGGTGTCGTGTTGGTGCGGGAGGATGTCGGTCGCCACAACGCGCTGGACAAGCTCATCGGGGCGCTCCTGCGGCAGGGTGAGGACCTTGAGAAGGGTTTCGTTGTGATGTCCAGCCGGGCCAGTTACGAACTGGTGCAGAAGGTTGCAACGGTGGGCATCACGACACTGGTGGCGGTATCGGCGCCCACAGGCTTCGCGATCCGCTCTGCAGAGGAGTTTGGCGTGACCTTGGTCGGGTTCGCTCGCACGGGTCGGCATGTGGTTTACGCGCATGCCGAGCGGTTTGTGGACATGCATCACGAGGGGTGTCGTGAAAATACGGATTCATGAAGACACCGTGCGCATCCGACTCGGGCGCCGTGAACTGGGCGAATTGGTCACAGCCCAGTTCCTGCTGGCGACAACGCGTTTTCCGACCGGGCGCCTTCGGTTTGGCCTCTCGCTGGATGCAGATCTGACCTCGCCGGTCGTTGATTGTGCGGAAGGTCTGGTCGGAATCGGGTTGCCGCGTGCAGCGTTCGCCGCCTGGGCCCGCGGTCAGGAGGAGTCCTATGCCTTTTCGACGCCTCTGGAGGACGGTTCTCTTGATGTCCTGATCGAGAAGGACTTCCCTTGCGACGTGCGCCCGGACTGTCCGGCCGGCGAGGATCTCTTCACTCCGGGGTCGCTACGGTTGTGGGATTAAGACCTACGTCGGGATAACCGCGGGCGCAGCAGGCCATCCTGCCGCGCCCATCACCACACGGAATACGTCTCAGGCCCCGACGCGGGAGCTTTTCGGGAAACGTACCCAGACCTTGCGGTCAAAGTCGAACAGCTTGCATTCTTTCACGGTGCGCCAGTAGGTGCGCATCGACAAGTCGATCTCCGGGATTTCCGGCACCAGCTTGGCGAGCGCGGTCTGTGCGGCCTTCAGGCGATACAGCGGGATCTTGGCATCCAGGTGGTGCGCCGCATGTTCCATGATGTTGTGCAGCAGGAAGTTCCACCACGGACGGATGCGGTAGCGCACCGTCCCGTGCAGGATGCCCTGTTCCTTCAGCCACGAGGTCTTGTCGGAGTACCAGACGAAGTCCGGGTGGGTGTGGTGCAGGTAGATGACGAAGCCCACCGTCCAGTTCCAGACCAGAAACGGAATCAGGAAGCCCAGCACCAGGGCAACCGGGAGAGACCCTTTGGCGAACATCACGAGTCCACCAACCCATAGGGCGGCAAAGACCGTGACGAGCGTCGAATCCCAGAAGAACTCCGCCCGGTCGCCGGGCTTGTTCTTGCCGCGCGGGTAGTAAAGCCGACGCCACCAGATCTCCAGCATGTAATACGGCAGCGGGCCGGCGGCGCTGCGGTACAGCCGCTCCAGCAGGCGCCGCGCGGGCGACAGGTCCGTCCATTCGGAGGGGTCCTTGGGCTCCCAGACGAAGTCCCGGCCCTTCAGGCTGTTGAATCCGTGGTGCACCACGTTGTGTCCCACACGCCAAAGGCTATACGGCGTCAGCGATGGCAGAAAGGCGATCCGGCCGAGGACCTTGTTCAGGCCTTCGTGGTCGGTCAGGCTGCCGTGACAGGCATCGTGGCCGATGATGAAGAGGCGGATGATCGCGAGCGTCGCGAGGACACCGCCGAGGATCTGCCAGCCCAGACCGCGCGTGGCGACAAGCCATTCGCCCAATCCGAACAGCGCAATGTCACCCGCCAGCAGAGCCACGGCGATCGCGGTGGACCGACGGTAGTAGGCAGAGAGGACCTCGCGCAGCCTTGGTATGCTGTAAGTCTTTGATGAAGAGGTGGTTTCAGGTACGGTCTCGAGCACGGCAGACATTGAATCGGTGTTCCTAGGCTGTATCAACCCGTGCATTATGGGGTTTGGCACGCCGGACCGATAGCGTGGCATTCCGTGGCGGGTACTCGAATCAGGAGGAAAGCATTTGTACAGGTTGTACTTCATGCCCGGTGCGGCCAGTTTTGCCACGCACTGGATGTTGATCGAATCGGGAGCGAAATTCGAGACGGTACGCGTCGACGGTGAGAGGGGAGACCACAAGACCCCCGAGTACCTGCGCCTCAACCCCAACGGGATGGTGCCGCTCATCTTGGTCGAAGGCCGTCCAATGTACGAGGCGGCTGCCATCGCGCTGCTGCTGGCGGAGCGGCATCCGGCCCTGGGCTGGGCGCCGGCGACGGGTGATCCCGGTCGGGAGCCCTATCTGCAGTGGATGCTGCACCTTGCCAATACCGTGCAACCGGCATTCCGGCGGTGGTTTTATCCCGACGAGGCAGCCGGTCCCGGGCATGCCGTTGCCGTTCAGCACGAAGCCCGGCTGGCGTTGGAAGCGGCCTTCGCCCGGATGGACGAGCACTTGCAGCGGGAGGGCCCCTACTTCTGCGGCGACCATCCGACGGCGGTTGACTACCATGCCGTCATGTTGGCGCGCTGGTCACGGAATCTGCCGAAATCGGCGTTGGCATGGCCTGCCCTTGCCGCTCTTGTGACGCTGATGACCTCCCGTCCGGGCTTTGCCGCCGTGTGTGCCGCCGAACAACTGTCCGCTTGGCCATGAGTTCGCCGGTGCTCGAAACCGACCGACTCATCCTGCGACCGCCGGTGCGAGAGGATTTTGACGGTTGGGCGGCCATGGCGGCGGACGAGGTGACGATGGCGACCCTGGGCGGCGTGCAGCCGCGCTCCGTGGCGTGGCGGGCGTTTGTGCAGATGGCAGGTTCCTGGTCCCTGTATGGCTACGGGATGTTCTCCGTTATCACGAAGGGGACCGGCCGGTGGATTGGGCGCACCGGTCCGTGGCGCCCGGATGGCTGGCCAGGCAACGAGGTGGGTTGGGGGTTCGTGTCCGATGTGCGCGGGCGCGGTTACGCCACCGAAGCGGCGACCGCCGCGATCGACTGGGTGGTGGATGTCCTGGGCTGGGAGGAGTTCATCCACTGCATCGATCCGGCCAATGTGCTGTCGATCGCCCTGGCGCAGCGGATCGGTTCCACTCGCCTGCGCGAGGCCGTTCTGCCGGCGCCGGCTTTGCAGCGGGTGGATGTCTACGGACAGACGGCACGGGCCTGGCGTGGCAGGCGAATGGCCTAGGCGTCTCGACCGAGGTAAAGCCGCGTCACCAGGCGCTGTACCCAGCGTCCATAGGGGGGGCGGAACAGGCTGACCGGGAAAAAGCGGTGCCGCCGGAAAACCGCCCGGGCATGCGAGAGTTCGCGAAAGCCCTCGATACCATGGTAGCTGCCCATGCCCGACCGGCCGATGCCGCCAAACGGCAGGTCATGATTGAAGACGTGCCAGCCCCAGTCGTCGATCGTGACGCCGCCGGAATGCGTCTGATCGAGCAGGGTTCGCAAGTCCGCCCCCTGGAAGCCGAAGGGGTAGAGCGCCAACGGCCGCGGCGATTTGCGCACGAAGGCAATCGCGTCCTGCAAGGAGTCGTAAGGCACGATCGGCAGAACCGGCCCAAAGAGTTCGTCCTGCAGCACCCGCATGTCATGGGTGACACCGGTGAGGATCACAAAAGGCCTGCGCCGGCCCGACGCAGCACCGCCGACGGTGGTGGCATGCGCGCCTTTGTCGGTGGCCTCGGCGATCAGTGCACTGATCCTTGCGTCCTGCCGGGCGTTGATGATCTGAGTATAGTCGGTGTTGTCCGCGACCCTCGGATAGAGCCGCTGCGCGGCATCAGCGACGGCTGTGGCAAAAGCGGCGACTCTGGACGCCGGTACCAGCGCGTAGTCCGGCGATACGCAGATCTGTCCGGCATTGAACAATTTGCCGTGAGCGATGCAGGCCGCCGCCTGCTCCAGGTTGGCCGCCTCGGCGATCACGACCGGCGACTTGCCGCCGAGTTCCAGGGTGACGGGCGTGAGATTTGCGGCCGCCGCCGTCATGACGGCGGGCGCTATGGCAGGGGCTCCCGTGAAGATCAGGTGATCAAAGGGCAGCGCCGTGAACGCTTGGGCGACCGCGGCATCTCCGCAGATGACGGGCACTGCCCCGGATCCCAGCGCGTCGTCCAGCACAACCTGCAGGGCGGAATTCGTTCGTGGCGCGTATTCGGATCCCTTGATCATGGCCCGGTTGCCGGCAGCAATCGCGGCGATCAACGGGCCGACCGCGAGATACACCGGAAAATTCCAGGGTGCGACGATGCCGACCACCCCTTTGGGCTGGTACTCCACCCAGGCGCGGTTGGTCAGGAACAGGAATTCCGTCCGCCGGTTCTGGGGCCGCATCCAACGGGCCAGATGGCGGCGTGCATATCGCGCGGCCAGCACGGGTCCGAGGACATCCGCGAGCAGCGACTCAAAGGTCGCGCGGCCGCCGAAGTCGGCATCCATGGCCTGCACGAGCAGTTGCTTGTGCCGTTTGAGCGAATCGATCAGGCGCTGCAGTCGCTCTCGGCGGGCGGCGGCCGTGGGCAGTGGGTCGTCAAGGAAAGCCTGCTGCTGTGCGCGCAACAGGCTTGCCAGATCGGGCACGGCGCCGGTGCTGTCCGCCACGGTGACTCCCTAGGCGTTTTGCCTCTTGCCGCGACGCAGCAGGACGAACAACAGCAGCGCCACGATGATGGAGACGGTGCTGGCCCAGAACTCGGCTTGGTGCGAGGGGGTCATGGCCATCGCGACCAGCACGAGCACCATGCCTGCAATGGCCACGTAGCTCAGCCAGGGGAACAGCCACATCGGCAATGCCGGCGGTGGGCCGCCCGCCGCCTCACGGCGGCGGCGCGTCACGATCTGCGATGCGGCGGTCGCCAGATAGATGACGACGATCAGCGCACCGGATGCATTGGTGAGGAAGGCGTAGACATCGGGAAGCAGCAGGTTTGCGATCACACCAATGAAGCCCGCGGCGCTGGCCAGCAGAACGGAGCGGGCCGGTACCTGCCGCGCATTGGTCTTGACCAATGCATGCGGCGCGTCACCCTGTTCCGCGAGTACGAAGAGCACTCGCGAGGCGACATAAAACGCGGAGTTCAAGCAGGACAGCACGGCAGTCAGGATGATCCCCTTCATGATCGTGCCGGCATAGGGGATATGTAGGGTGTCAAGCGCGGCAGCGAACGGCGAAATGCCGGACTTTACTTCGGTCCAGGGCAGGACACTGCAGATGACGAAGATCGAGCCGACGTAGAAGATCAGGATGCGGCCGATGATTGTCGAGGTCATTCTTGCAACCGCCCGGGCCGGTTCCTCGGATTCCGCCGCTGCGATCGTGACAACCTCTGCACCCATCATGGAGAAAATGACGGTGGTGACGGCTGCCAGTACGGCAAACGCGCCTTTGGGCGCGAAGCCGCCATGCACATAAAGATTCGAGAAGGTCATGCCGGTATCCGAATGGAAACCGAGGGCATGCGACAGGCCCAGCGTGATGAACGAGATGATCGCAGCCACTTTGATGGACGCAAACCAGAATTCGAACTCGCCGTAGGCGCGCGCCGACA
This sequence comes from uncultured bacterium, assembly GCA_963978075.1. Taxonomy (GTDB): domain Bacteria; phylum Pseudomonadota; class Gammaproteobacteria; order Steroidobacterales; family Steroidobacteraceae; genus CAIKZZ01. Next base: position 6,061 of record CAXBRZ010000159.1, read on the forward strand.
TCAGGTTGACCCCGGTCATGAGACCCATGAGGCCGAGGCCGATGACCAGATTGGGTAGCGGCAGCCATTCCTGCAGGATATTGGCGCCGGCAATCGCTTCGACCGGGATCACCACGATCCAGAAATACCAGTACAGCCAACCGACCGAGAATCCGGCCCAGTGACCGAGCCCGGCGCGCGAGAATTCCGTAAAGGAACGGATGTTCGGCATGTCGACC
>CAXBRZ010000160.1:0-6271 GCA_963978075.1 uncultured bacterium
TCCGCAACGAGTGCGCCTCCTGCCACGTCCAGCCCGCGATCGGCAAGGTGGGCAAGGAGCTCTACCAGACGGCCTGCGGCATCTGCCACGAGGCTGAGCACCGCGCCCAGATGGTCCCGGACCTCCGGACCAAGCTGAACAATTCGGACAAGAACTACTGGACCAAGTGGATCTCCGAGGGACGCCCGGGGAGCCTCATGCCGGCCTTCGCCGCGCAGCACGGCGGCATCCTGGGTGAGCGGTGCGGGCGGCTCCACAAAGGGATCCGGCGCCACCGCCGGCGGCTTGGGCACCGCACCGCCACCGAGCTTGAAGACGAGGATGCGGTTGGCGTTCTCGTAGCGGCTCGCGGCGCTCGACGCCGGGATCGGCCCCACCGTGATGGCCGCGCCGCCATAGCCCACCTGCACGGCCACGTATTGCTCGCCGCCCACGGTGTAGGTCGAGGGCGCGGCCATGATGTGGCTGCCGGTATCGAGCACCTTGAGGACCTTGCCGCTGTCCGCCGCGTAGACCCACAACTCGCCGTTGCCACGGCCCTGGAAGACGAGGTTGCCGTCGGTGGAAAGGATGCCGCCGTCATAGGAGCGGTTGCCCGTGCCGGTCTCGTGCTCCCAGACCACGCGGTGGGTCACCGGGTCCCACGCGCGGATCAACTCGCGCAGCATCTTGCCCGGCCGCTCGTTGCGCAGATCCGCCAGCGCCGGCATCGGACCGAACAGCGGCTCGAGTCCCGCCGGGTCGTAGGCGTCGTCCGGCATGATGCCGTTGACCGTGAAGACCCCGTCGACGTACTTCACGCGCCCGCCGTTGTGCGCAAGATCCACCCAGATGTTGGGCACGTCGATCACCGGGATGTACATGAGCCCGGTGCCCGGGTGCCAGGACATCGGCATCCAGGTGTGGCCGCCGGCCCACGAGGGATAGATGTTGCTCGGTCTTGCGTGCCAGTTCGCCGCCTCGTTGACGACCGGCCGACCGGTCTTCAAATCCACGCCCTTCGCCCAGTTGACGTACGTGTAGGCATCCGCCGACAGCAGTTCGCCGCTCGCGCGGTCCAACAGGTAGAAGAATCCGTTCTTCGAGGCCTGCGTGATCACCTGCCGCTCGCGGCCGTTCACCTTGATGTCGGCGAGAACGAGTTTCTGCACGGCATCGAAGTCGTATTCGTCGTGCGGCGTCGTCTGGTAATGCCAGACCAGCCGCCCGGTGCGGCCGCGCACCGCGAGGATGCTGGCCGTGTAGAGCGCGTCGAACTGCCCCTTGCCGACCGCCGTCAGGTCGTACGGTGCCGCATTGGCGGTGCCGAAGTAGACGATGTCGAGCTTGGGGTCATAGACAAAGCCGTCCCAGGCGGTACCACCGCCCTGGCTCGAGGCGGGACGCGTGGGATCCCAGGTGCGCGCCGCTTGCGCGAGCTCCGGATGCTCGAGCGCCTGCCCGGGCGGTGGCGGTACCGTCCAGAACCGCCAGAGGAACTTGCCGCTGCGCGCATCGAAGGCCGAGACGTAGCCGCGCACACCGTCGCGACCCATGTCGGAGCCACTGTTGCCGATCACCACCTTGCCGCCGGCCATCAGCGGCGCGCCAGTGCTCGAATAGGGCAGGCGGTGATCGACGATCGTGTCCACCTTCCAGATCCGCTTGCCGCTGCGTGCGTCGATGGCGTGCAGCATGCCGTCCACAGCGGCCACGTAAACCCGGCCACGCCACAGGGCGACGCCACGGTTGACGAGATCGCAGCAGGGGTTGCGCGCGGCGCGGTAGTCCGGCTGCGGATCGTAGCGCCACAGCTCGCGGCCGCTCGCCGCATCGAGCGCATACACATAGCCGAAGGTGCCCGAGGTATACATGACCCCGTCGACCACCAGCGGCGTCGCTTCCTGGCCGCGGCGCGGACGGCCGAGATCGTACTGCCATGCAAACCCGAGGCGGTCGACATTGCGGTCGTTGATCTGCGCCAGCGGCGAGTGGTAGGTCTGCGCGCCGTCGCGGCCGCCGGTGAACCAGTTGCCGGGTTCAGACGAGGCCTTCGCAAGTCGCGCCTCGTCGACATCGGCCGGCGGACGTGCGACACCTGTGGCACTCCACAACACGGCGAGGCAGACGAGTCCCAGCCGCAATGCGATCCCCTTCATCGTTGACCCCCCGGTGTCCTACAGCGTCAGCAATTCTTCCACAAATGCACCCCACCCACGCGCCCGGTCGACGAAATGCACCTCGAGTATCCAGTGGCGCCGCCGGCCGTGGGCGTCCGGCGCGTTCAGCGGCGTCGTATTGCCGTGCGCGATGGAAAAACGCATGCCCGATGGCGGCTGTTCATGCGGAAATCCGCCGATGAGGTGTCCTGCGGTCCGCGCACCGAACTCCCAACCCTTGGCGGCGGCGAGCGCCGAGACATGGTCGTACAGCGCACCGGCCGTGAGGTCCGGCGTGCGCTGGTAATGGGCCTTGCCGGCGGCGAAAGCCTCTTCCACGTCGCGCACGAGTTGCTGTTTTCCCGGATCCGTGCCGATGAGGTACGTGCGGCCATAGTCCGCTTCCCACTCGCCGAAGACCGGGCCGAAGTCGAGCACCACGAGATCCCCGTCCTCCAGCACCCGGTCCGACACGCCGTCGGCGTAGGCGAGCAGGGTGTTTGGCCCGGAGCGCACGATCTTGCGGTGCCAGTGCCGACGCACGCCGAAGCGCTGCTTGCCCAGCGCCGCGATGGCTTTGGCCAGTTCCGACTCGCGCAGGCCCGGCTGCAGCAGGCCTTCGGCGACCACCGCCTCGAAGAGCGCGGCAGCCCGCCCCTGTGCCTGCAAGAGTGCGTGTGAGTCCGCGTTCATCTCCCCTCCCTCGTTCAGCACAGCCTACCCAACGCCTGCTGCACCCGCCAACGGTCCGCGCAGCGTATACTCGACATCTCGTATTTGGGAGACCAACCATGCTCTGGTGGCTGTGGGTCGTTGGCGGTGTCCTGCTCCTGGGCGCCGAACTGACCCTGATCAATGCCGAGTTCTATCTCCTCTTCGTCGGTGCGGCCGCGGTGGTCACGGGACTGGCGATCGCCCTGTGTCCGGACTGCCCGGTTTGGGCTGCCTGGGCCCTTTTCATCCTGCTGTCACTCGTCGGCGTGAAACTTTTCCGCCGCAGCCTTGCCGAACGGTTTCGGGTACCGGGACTCTCGCCGCCGGGCCTGTCGCCGGTGGGTGACCTCGTGGTCCTGCCGGACGGCCTTGCCGCGGGTGCGGACGGCCGGGCGGAGTTCCGCGGCGCCTCGTGGGCCGTCGCCAACCGGGGTGCCGAACCCATCGCCGCCGGGCAGAAGGCCAGGATCACGGCCGTGGAAGGACTGACACTGGTCGTCGAATCGGATCGTCAAGGAGACTGAGATGGCCATATTGATCGTGCTGATCGTCATCGCCCTGTTCGTCATCGTCCTGCTGGCGCGCACACTGCAGGTCGTGCCGCAGCAGAGTGCCTATGTCGTAGAGCGGCTGGGCAAGTACAGCCGCACCCTGCACGCTGGCTTTCACATCCTCATCCCGTTCCTGGAGCGTGTCGCCTACGGCCACAGCCTGAAGGAACAGGCGGTGGATGTCGCCGAGCAGGTCTGCATCACACGCGACAACGTCCTCGTCGGTGTCGACGCCGTGCTCTACATGCAGGTGCTGGATCCGCACCTGGCGTCTTACGGCATCACCAACTACGCGTTCGCGATCGGACAGCTCGCGCAGACCACCCTGCGCAGCCAGATCGGCAAGATCGAGCTCGACCGTACCTTCGAGGAACGCGGCGCCATCAACGCCCACGTCGTGGCCGAACTCGACAAAGCCTCGGCGTCGTGGGGCGTCAAGGTGCTGCGGTACGAGATCAAGAACATCAACCCGCCGCATGACGTCGTCTCGGCGATGGAAAAGCAGATGCGCGCGGAGCGCGAGAAGCGCGCCGTCGTGCTGACCTCGGAGGGCGAGCGCGACGCGAAGATCAATTCCGCCGAGGGTGACAAGCAACGCGTGATCAAGGCCTCGGAAGCGCTGCGCCAGCAGCTCATGAACGAGGCCGAGGGTCAGGCCCAGGCGATCCTTGCGGTCGCCAATGCCACCGCCGAGGGCCTGCGCCTCGTCGCCTCCGCACTGTCGGCACCGGGCGGCGGCGAAGCGATGCAGTTGCGCATCGGCGAGGAGTACGTCAAGCAGTTCGGCAAGATGGCCAAGGAATCGACCACGCTCGTCGTGCCATCGAACCTAGCGGATCTCGCCTCGGTGGTCTCGATGGCCACCAGCATCACCAAGCGCAGCTGAGCTGCGCAAGGGAGCGCTCAGACTTCGAGGCCCTGCATCTGCAGGTACTCGTCGTAGGTGCCGCGGAAGTCGGTGATCGAGCCGTCGGGCTTCAGTTCGAAGATCCGGTTGGCGAGACCACCGACGAACTCCCGGTCGTGCGAGACGAAGACGAGCGTGCCGGCGTATTTCTCCAGCGCGATCTGCAACGACTCGATCGTTTCCATGTCCATGTGGTTGGTCGGCTCGTCCATGAGCAGCACGTTGGGCTTGGTGAGGATCAGCTTGCCGTAGATCATGCGGCCCTTCTCGCCGCCTGAGAGCACCTTGACCGACTTCTTGATCTCGTCGCCGGAGAACAGCAGGCGACCGAGCGTGCCGCGCACCAGCTGGTCGTCATCCGCCTTGCCGGTGTAGCGCGAGATCCACTGGAAGAGATCAAGCTTTTCCTCGAATTCCGCCTGCGGATCCTGCGGCATGTAACCGGGTTGCGCGTTTTCGACCCAGCTGATCGTGCCGGACTGCGCATGCAGCTCGCCTGCCAGCACGCGCATGAGCGTCGTCTTGCCGATGCCGTTCGGACCGATGATCGCGATCCTGTCGGTCGCCTCCACCGTGAAGTTGACGTCCTTGAAGATCGGCTTGTCGGTGCCCGGGTACGCGAAGGTGAGGTTCTGTACCGTCACCGCGGTGCGATACAGCTTCTTCGCCTGCTCGAAGCGGATGTACGGGTTCTGGCGCGTCGACGGACGGATTTCCTCGATCTTGATCTTCTCGAGCTGCCGCTTGCGCGAGGTGGCCTGGCGCGCCTTGGAGGCGTTCGCGGAAAAGCGGCGCACGAATTCCTGCAGGTCGGAAATCTGCGCGCGGGCTTTTGCATTTGCCGCCTCGACCCGCTGGCGTGCCTGCACGGAGGCGAGCATGAAGTCGTCGTAGTTGCCCGGATAGATTTTCACCTGCTGGTAGTCGAGGTCGGCGATGTGGGTGCAGACCTGGTTCAGGAAGTGACGGTCGTGGCTGATGATCACCATGGTGGCGTCGTAGGCGTTGAGCGCCCGTTCCAGCCAGCGGATGGAGTGGATGTCGAGGTTGTTGGTCGGCTCGTCGAGCAGCAGCACGTCCGGCTTGGAGAACAGCGCCTGCGCCAGCAGCACGCGCAGCTTGAGTCCGGGTGGCACCTCGCGCATGAGGCCGTGATGGCGTGACTCGTCGATGCCGGCATCGATGAGGATCGCGCCGGCGCGCGCTTCGGCGTCGTAGCCGCCGTACTCGGCGAACAAGGATTCCAGTTCCGCCGCACGCATGTAGTCGGCGTCGCTCGCGTCGGGATTGGCATAGATGCGGTCGCGCTCCTGCATGGCGTTCCACATCTCGACATGGCCTTGCATGACGACATCCAGCACTCGCTCGTCCTCATAGCCGAACTGGTTCTGGTTCAGCTTGCCAAGACGCGCCCCCGCCTGGAGCATCACATCGCCCGAGTTCGCCTCCAGATCACCACCCAGGACCTTCATCAGCGTGGACTTGCCGCAGCCGTTCGCGCCGATGAGGCCGTAGCGGTTGCCGTCGGCGAACTTGAGGGTCACTTTTTCGAACAGCGGCTTGGCGCCGAACTGGACGACGAGGTTGGAAGTCGAGAGCATGGAGTCTGTGCAATCCAGCAGGTCGCAGGTCGTGTGGACCCGGCCCGCGCAGGGGAGGAGGGAAGGCCGGCATCGGCCGGGGCGGCATTCTAATCGAAATATCCCGCCGACCGGGCGGATACCCCGGCACTCGGCAACCGGCCCTCGGCCGCGGTGGCGGTCTTCCGTGCGCTCGTTGTAACGTCCGTCCGTCCTTTCGACCCCCGAGGATTCGCGATGCGCCGCCGGCTGGTTGTCCTGTTCCTTGCTTTCGCGCTGCCCTCCCTCGCGTGGGCGGCAGCTCCCGGGGTCCTCACGGTCTATGCCGCCGCGTCGTTGAGCGAGGCGTTGCAGGCCTTGACCGACCGTTTCACTGCCGAT
>CAXBRZ010000161.1:0-6269 GCA_963978075.1 uncultured bacterium
CGGTGCGTGCGGCAACGCCGGCCGCATCAAGCCGCTCAATGGCCACGCCACGCCGGGCCCACTGTGAGACCTGCGCGTCCAGCGCCGACAGGCTCGAGGGATGGTAGGCCGCGCGCAGTGTGCCGCCCTGGTGGGCCTCGCAGTCGATGGCGAGGCGCCGCACCAGATTGAAGAGGAAGTCGGGCCCTTCGCCCGCCATGGCGATGAGGCGTGCACCTCGTTTCGCACCGAAGTGGGCCTCGATCTCGTCCGGTTCGTGCTTGAGGCCGGGATTGACCTGGCCGCCATTGCGGCCGGCCGCGCCGAAGCCAGGCTCCACGGCTTCGAGCAGGATCACGCGGGCGCCGCGCTCGGCGGCGTGCAGCGCGGTCGAAAGCCCCGTGAAGCCGCCACCAATCACGAGCACGTCACAGTGGTGCGTGCCCGCAAGCGTAGGCGTCACCGGCGCCGGCGGCGCCGTCAGGCCGTACACCGTGGCGGGAGGCGGGCGCATCAGGCGGCTTCGAGGGCCGGACGGCGGGTGGTCAGGGCGAGCCCTGTGAGCGCGAGTGCGGCCACCGCGCAGGCGACGAGCGCGCCGAGGGTCGTGCGGTAGTTGCCGACCACGTCGAAGATGTGGCCGGCGATCACCGGTGAGACGAGCAGCGTGCCCAGTTCCACGCAATACCACGTGCTGTACTGGAAGCCGACGCCCACGTGCGGGAAGCGGTCGCGCACGAAGGCGACGAAGAACACGTCGGAGCCGCCGATCATGAGCCCGAAGGCGACGCCGTAAATCACGAGCGCCGTCAGCGACGGACTGCCCATGACGACAAAGAGCGCCGCCGTGCCGGCGATCAGCAGCACGTGCATGAGGAGTCCCACGCGACGCAGGCTCCAGTGGTCGAGCATCCAGCCGGAAGCGGCGCTGCCCAGCGCCGCGAACCCGGTCGTGAGGCTCAGCACGAGCGAGGACGCCGTGGCCGAGTAGCCGGCGGCCTCGACGATCGCACCCTCATGCGCGAGCACCCCGCCATAGGTGGTGTAGAAGAACAGGGTTGCAAGCGCAATGAGCCAGAACGTGGGTGCCCTGAGGAGGTCGGGCAGTGTGCCGGTCACGCGGGGGTCAGGGGCATTGTCCGCTTGCGCCTCGCTGCCGGTCTGACCCAGGGGGTCGCCGTCGAGCCCGAGGCCCAGGGCGGCCGGCGAGTCGATGCGCTGCGCCCACAGGATCGGCAGCAACGCGAGGACAAGAAGTGCAAAGCCGAGCGAGACGCAGGCGGTGCGCCAGCTGGCATGGGCAATGATCGCCCCCGTGATGGGGGCGAGCACCATGCCGCCGATGTGCCAGCCGGCCCAGGCGATGCCAAGCGCAAGGCCGAAGTGCCGCGAGAACCAACGGGCGCAGGTGACGGGAATGCAGGCTGCGAAAAGGATCTTGCCGAAGCCCATCGCGCCGCGCAGCAGGTACATCTGCGGCAGCGTCGAGACGCTGGCGAGCGCGATGACGCAGACCGCTTCGATCGTGATGCCGGCCGCGAGCATGCGCGTCACGCCAAAGCGGCGGATGGCATAACCGCCGACCAGGAGCAGCGGGAAGGACAGCCAGAAGGCCGAGACGATGCCGCCGGTGCTGGCGCGGCTCCAGCCGAACTCCGTGGTCAGCGGCGTCACGAAGAGCACGAAACAGTAGAGACCGCCTCCGTAGACGAAAAAGCCTGCGAGGAAAAGCGCGATCAGCACTTTCCAGCCATGGTAGAGCCCGGAAGCGCGGGGCTGCGCGATTGCGTTGGTCATGCGCCGAGTATCCATGCCTTTGCCGCGCCGCGCCATGCCTCCGGAAGCATGTTCCTGGTCGGTGTGGCACAATCTGGACCTGCGCCCGGGTGGACGAGGGGGTTCTCATGCGCTTGGCTCGATTGGCGGTCGTGATGGCCGCGTGGACGGCTCTGGCCGCACAGGGTGCGCCGGCGAAAGCGCCACCACCACTGGCACCGGAACATATCGGTGTGGAAAAACTGCCGGCCAAGACGCCGCATTGGGCGTACCTCCTGGACGTCTCTTGGAACAACTACATCGACGAGCGCGTCTACGTCTATGACGGGGATGCGGGCCGACTGCTCGGCATGATGGACTTGGGCTACTACGGCAACTTCGCCGAGTCGCCGGATGGCAAGACCAGCGCGCTCGCCGCCACCTACTGGTCGCGCGGTGGCCATGGCACCCGTACCGAGGTTGTCGAGTGGTACGACAACCAGACGCTCAAGCCACGCGGCGAACTGGTGCTGGGCGCCAGGCGCGCGCAGGTCGGTGCGATCACGCCGTTCAACCTCGCCTACAGCGCGGACGGTCGCTTCCTCTACTCGACGAACCTGACACCGGCGACCTCGGTGTCCGTCATCGATGTCGCCCGCAATGCCGCCGTGTCGGAAATCGATACCGACGGCTGCGTGCAGGCCATCCCGTCGGCCGTGCACCGCTTCACCGCCATCTGCGAGAACGGCCGCCTCCTGACCGTGACGGTCGATGACAGCGGCCACGAGGCGCAGCGCTCGGTGTCCGACGCGTTCTTCGACGTCGACAAGGATCCGGTGTTCGTGCAGTCGGTGCCGACGCCCGAGGGGGTCGATTTCGTGTCCTTCCTCGGCGACGTGCACGGCGTGGACCTCACCGACAACCAGGTGCGCTTCGCGCCGGTCTGGTCGCTGGTCTCCGCCAAGGAACGCGGTCACTGGCGTCCGGGCGGCCAGCAGTTGCTCGCCTACAATGCGCCCCTGCAGCGTCTGTATGTCCTGATGCATCGCGGCGGTCCGGGCTCGCACAAGGAAGCTGCCAGCGAGGTGTGGGTCTTCGATGCGAAGGCGCACAAGCGTCTGGCGCGCTGGACGGTGCCTACGGCCGAGCATGGTGGCGGCGTTGCCGTGCTCGCCACCCGCGACGACAAGCCACTGCTGTACGTCGCGACCGACAAATCGGCCCTCTTGGTGCTCGATGCCCAGAGTGGTCGCGTTCTCCATACCGAAGAAAAACTGGGGCAGTCGCTGTGGTACATGCAGAACCCGTAAGCATCTCGATGCAGGCGCGGCTCGACCGCGTCATGGAACTCGCTGCGCGTCATGTCGCGCGGCGCTCGTCGCGCCGTAGTTTCCTCGGCACGTTTGCCATGGTGCTGACCGGAGTTGCGGCGTTGCCTTTGCTGCCGGTGCGCCGCGGCTCGGTTGCCGAAGCGGCCGAACTGCCGCCGAAGGCCGATGGCTCGGCAGCCACGCCCTCGCAGGCGAAGCCCAAGATCGTCACCGATCCGAACTCGTGCGAGTACTGGAAGTACTGCGCGATCGACGGCTTCCTGTGCTCCTGCTGCGGCGGCACCTCCTCGACCTGTCCGCCGGGCACCGAGCCTTCGCCCATCACCTGGATTGGCACCTGCCAGAACCCGGCCGACGGCCGCGACTATCTTGTCTCCTACAACGACTGCTGCGGCAAGACCACCTGTGGCGCCTGCACCTGCGTGCGCAACGAGGGCGAGAAGCCGATGTACCGCATGTCGCTCAACAATGACGTCAACTGGTGCATGGCCAACGACAACCCGAACTACCACTGCTCCGTGTCGGTGATCCTCGGGGTGGCCGAGAAGTGAGGCGGGGGTTGGCGGCGGTGCTCGTGCTCGCGGCGGCCGGTGCGGTCGCGCAGGAGGCGCGCTATGCCGAAGGAGCCGCCACGTTCCAGGCCAACTGTGCGGTCTGCCATCGAGCCAATGGCGCGGGCAACCCCGGTCTCGCGCCTCCGGTCATTGCCGACACGCCGGGCTTTGCGGCGACGGCGGAAGGCCGCCGGCAACTCGCCATGACGCTGCTGTACGGGATGTACGGCGAGGTCACCGTGGGCGGGCGCCGCTACAACTTCAAGATGCCCGAGTTCAGCCGCTTCGACGACGCGGCGATCGCCGAGGTCATCAATCACGTGCTCTTCGACCTTGCCAAGGTGGACGCGGCGGTCGCGCCGCTCACGGTGGCGGACGTGGCGAGCGAGCGGGCACAGCCGGTCGATGGCGCTGCGGTGCGTGCGCACCGTGCAACGGTCGTTGCAGCGCCGTGAAACGGCTGCTGGTGGCGGTCGTGCTGGCGTTGCCTGTGGGGGTCATGGCCCTTGAGCGCACGCCGATGGGCGATGCGCGGCAGAACTACACGCTGTTCTGCGCCGGCTGTCATGCGGAAACCGGCCGGGGCATCCCCCACAAGGTGCCGCGGCTGAACGGCCGTCTCGCGCTGTATCTCGGCGTCGAGGGCGGGCGTGACTTTATCCTTCGGGTCCCTGGTGTCGCGAACTCCCAGCTCGATGATGCGCGCTTGGCCGCCGTGATGAATCACGTCGTGGCTCGGTTTGCGCCGGAGCGCTCCCTTGGTTTCAGATCTTTCACACCCGATGAGGTGCATGAGGCACGCCGCCGACCGCTGGTTGGCATCGAGGTGGAACGGACTCGCCTGCTGACGGCTGCGGGCGTCGATGCTGCGCAGATCGCTGCGGAATATTGACGAGGGTCGAATGGTGCCCCAAGAATGGTAGGCCATTGGGAGACCTACCATGCGCACATTCACGATCCGCGAACTGCGTGAGCGCTCAGGCTACCTCAGTCGTGAGGCTGAAGAGGGGCGCCTTTCGCTCGTCACCCGTCACGGACAGCCGCTGTTCGTGAGCGTCCCATTCACCGAAGAACTCCTCGAGATGGGCGTCCATACCGCGCTGGCCGTCGGCCTGTTTCGTAGCGGGGAACTGACGCCCGCTCGCGCAGCCAAATTAGCGCGTCTCAGTCTGCCGCAGTTTCTGGCGCACCTGAGTGCCCAGGGCATTGCGGTTGTCGATTACGACCCCGCCGAACTGGGCCAGGAACTCGCGGCATTCGATTCCGAACGGTGAAGAGGCCCGTTGTCGTTTCGGATTTAGGGTCGCTGGCCACGCCGGCGAGTTGTTTCTGCGGCCATGTGCAGAAATGACATCGCTTACCGTTGGCCGAGTGCACGCACGAACTCGTCTATCTCCTCGCTCGTATTGTAGGCATGCACCGAGGCGCGTACGGCGCTGTGGTGTTCGTTCCACTGTGGTGCACGCGGCGCGCCGTAGGGGCCTGCGACTGAGGTATTGATCCCGCGCGCCCGCAATCTCGGCATGGTCGCCTCGGGGGCCTCGTCGTCGAGCACGAAGGTCACGATGCCGCCGCGGCGGGTGCCGTGATCGAGTACCGTGACACGGCCGGTGTCCGTCAGCGCCGCCCGCAGCATGGCCCCCAGCTCGGCGATGCGTGCGGTGACCGTTTCCACTCCGATCTCCAAGAGGTAACGCACCGCGGCACGTTCGCCGAGGCGTCCGGCCACGTACGACTCCCAGCACTCGAAACGACGCATGTCATTTGCAAAGCGGTAGCCGTCATCGGTCACCACCCCCGAATGCAGGTCGATGAACGGCGGCTCCAACTCGGCAAGACGCGATCCGTCCACGTACAGAAAACCGGTGCCACGCGGCCCACGCAGGAACTTGCGGCCGCTGCCGGTATAGATATGGCAGCCGATGGCGCGCACGTCGATCGGGATCTGGCCCACCGACTGGCAGCCGTCGAGGACGTACCACAATCCGTGGCGGCGGGCGATGGCACCGATCTCGGCGGCCGGGTTGATCAGTCCGTCGTGGGTCGGCGAATGGGTGATGAAGACGGCGCGGGTGCGCGCATCGATCTCGCGCTCGAGGGCCTCAAGATCCACCGTGCCGTCGCAGGCCGACGGGATCGTGACAATGTCGAGGTTCCGCCGACGCGCCAGCTGCGCAAGCCCGAGGTGATTGGAGGCGTAATCGGACTCATGCACGAGCACCCGGTCGCCCGACTGCAGGGGGAGCGCGTGCACCGCGAGATCCCACGCCCGCGTGGCGTTCTCGACCCACGCGATCTCCCCGGCCGCGCAATGCAGCAGTTCGGCGAACGCAGGCGCGAAATCCGCAAGCTCCGCGGCTGCGGCCGCTTCGGCCTCGTAACCACCGATGCGTCGCTCGAGATCCAGGTGCGCGTGCAGCACGTCGGTGACGGCGTTCGGCATCAGCGCGGCCCCGGCGTTGTTGAAGTGCAGCCGCGTCTCGCAGGCCGGCGTGTCGCGCCGCAGGCGGGCAACGTCGAGCGTCATGGTCAGGTCCTCAGGTAACTGGCGCCGTTCACGTCGAGAATCGCGCCGGTCATCGCGGCCGGTGCCTCGAGCGCGCACCATACCGCGGCCGCCGCCAGCTCGTCCGGTCGGGTAATGCGACCG
>CAXBRZ010000162.1:0-6196 GCA_963978075.1 uncultured bacterium
TGCAGGTCAGCACGAGTCGCCTTGCCAGCACGGAAGCCCACGATCCCGGCCTCTCCGTCCGCCGAACAACCGCGTCGGTGCTGAGCGAACAGCCGGTCGGTCGCGCGCGTCTTTCGACCACGCTGGCGTATGGCCGAAACAGCCCTTCGACGGGCAATGCCACGGATGCCTGGCTGCTGGATGGTGCATTGCGCTGGAACGGCCGGCATACCCTCTACGCCAGAGCCGAGCAGGTCGAGTACGAGGAATTGCCGGGGACTCTTGAATGGAGTCGCCCACCCACGGTTCGCAAGGGCAGCCTGGGTTACGAATGGGATGTGTTCCATACCGGGGATTTGACGGTGGGGCTCGGCGGGCTCGTGAGTCACCATTGGATCCCGGACGCCCTGACACCCTTTTACGGCCCGAATCCCGACAGCTGGACAGTCTATCTGCGCGCACGCATCGCTCCCTGACGGCGGTCGGTATACTCGGTAGGGTCCACACGTCGGTCGGGGTGCCCATGCGGTCGGTGTTTCTAGATTTCGGATCGGTCAGCACCGGGGATGACCTTGATATAGCAGCACTCCGGCAACTGCTCCCCGGGCTTCAGGTCTACGACGTGACGACCGAGAACCAGGTGGACGAGAGGATCGCGGGGTGTCATGTCGTCTTGTGCAACAAGGCGGAGATCACCCGCTCACGGATTGAGGGCAATCCGCAACTGAAACTGGTCGCTTTGACGGCGACGGGTGTGAACAACGTTGATCTCGCCGCCGCCCGTGAGGCAGGCGTGGCGGTTTGCAATATCCGCGACTACTGCACGCCGTCCGTGGTGCAGCACGTGTTCGCCACGCTGCTCTCCCTGACGCACTCCATCCGTCAGTACGACGAAGCCCTTAAACGCGGCGAGTGGCAAAAGGGTGAACAGTTCACCTTGCTGAACTTCCCGGTCAGAGAACTGGCCGGGCGGACGATGGGGATTGTCGGCTTCGGCGTGCTTGGCCGCGCCGTCGCCCGCGTTGCCGAGGCGTTCGGCATGCAGGTACTGGTAGCGCGGCGCCCGGGAGCGCCGGCAGAGCCTGGCCGGATCGAGCTCGACGAACTTCTTCCACAGGTGGACGTGCTATCCCTGCATTGCCCGATCACCGAGCATACGCGAGGCATAATAGGCGCGGCCCAGCTCGCCCATATGAAACAGGACGCCGTTCTGATCAACACCGCGCGGGGCGGACTCGTGGACGCCGAGGCACTCGCCGAGGCCCTGCGGGCAGGCCGACTCGGGGGAGCCGCGATCGATGTGCTTGTGCAGGAACCCCCGGTAGATGGGAATCCGCTTCTTGCGCCAGACCTTTCGAACCTGATTGTGACCCCACATACCGCCTGGGCGGCGAAGGAGTCGCGGCAGCGCGCCATCGATGAACTGGCCTCGAACGTCGGGGATTTTTTTGCCGGCGGCCAACGCGGTCGCGTGGTCTGAAAGCCCATGAAGCTGGCGAATTTTCTCAAGTCCATGCTTGTTCTGCGCCTGATCGCAGCCTTCAAGTTCGTGAAGGCCCTGCTGGTCGTCGGCACCGGTTTCGGCCTGCTTTCCCTGGCCAACCCGGTCATCGTCGTTTCACTGCAGCAGTTCACGGATTCCCTCTCTGACGGAGTCGAACAGAGATTGTTACGAAACCTCCTGGCCATGTTGGTCGGCGTATCCAGCGGTCGATTGCATCTCATGGCGACGGCGTCCTTCTTGTATGCCGCTCTTTTTTTCATCGAGGGCTTCGGCTTGTGGCGCGGCCGGCATTGGGCGGAGTGGCTGACCGTCATTGCCACCAGCTCATTCGTGCCGATCGAACTGTATGAACTCGCCCGCGCCCCCCACCTGAAGACGGTGCTTATCATTGCCGTCAATCTGCTGATCGTGGCGTATCTGATCTGGCGCCTGCGTCGGATCCCGGCCCGATCTTCCGTCTCGTGATTTGGGAGAACCGACATGCGTATCCAGATGGCTGTTGTATTGTTTCTTTCCATCATCTGCGCAGGATGCGAAACCCTTGGCAGCCGAAAAGCGGCGGCATCCGCCACACTGGAGCCGCGCTCCGGCAGCAGCGTTTCAGGACTCGCCACGCTGTACCAGACGCGTGACGGAGCGGTCATGCACGTCGAATTGACTGGGCTTTCACCCGGTTCCGAGCACGGCTTTCACGTCCACGAGAAGGGCGACTGCAGCGCTGCGGATGCCAGCAGCGCGGGCGGGCATTTCAATCCGCTCAACGCCACTCACGGGCGCGCCGGATTCGGGCCTCACCATCTCGGGGACTTGTCTGCTGTGGTGGCCGATGCGCAAGGTCGCGTCACGGTGGACATCGCGTTGACCGAACTGACCCTCGCGCCAGGGCCCAACAGCATCATCGGTCACAGCCTTGTCGTCCATCGCGACCGGGATGACTACGTAACGCCGCCTGCAGGCAATGCAGGGCCACGCATTGCGTGTGGCGTCGTCACGCCACTCTGATCGCCTGCCGGTTGCCGATCAGCACACCGAATGCGACGGCGAGCAGTCCGCCCGCCGTCCCGATGTCGACAGTATCTCCGAGCAGCCACCAACCAATCACTGTCGCAAGCACGGGTGTCAGGGGCGTGAAGACCGCTGCGCCGGACGCACCGAGTTCCCGCACAGCGTAGGCAAAGGAGATCATGGCTATCGTGCCGGTCATGATGCCCTGATAGCCCGCCTGCAACAGGACGCTCGTCGCCCCTGCCTGACGTAGACGGTCGATCCCGGAGGTGCCGAGATACCAAGGAATCAGGCATATCGCATTGGTGACCGCCACAAAGGCCACCGTCAGGACGGGTGCGAGCCGCAGATGACGGCTCGCGATGGTGAAGACGGACCATGCGGCTGCAGCGGCGAGAATCAGCGCAAAACCAGTCAGGCGCGTGCCTCCGCCGAGCAGGTCGTGACCCATCACCCAGACGAAGCCACCGACCGTACAGGCAATTCCGGCCAGTCTCGCCGGACCGATCCTTTCTCCCAGCCAGAGCTTCGCGAGGATTATGGTGCAGACACTGGAGGCACCGGGCCCAAAGACTGCCGCCTGACCGGAGTTGGCGAGGCGCATGCCTGCGCTGAACAACAGGAAATAGGGTGCGCCCGCCCCTGCGGCAACCACCAAAAGCCATCCGGGCTTGCTCCATGGCAGGTGGCGCCGCTGCCACCAAAGCACCGGTAGCATGAGCACGGCAGCCGTCCCGTATCGCAGTACGGTCACATCGACCGGGCGCAGCTGGCCCGTGACGCCCAGCCGAGTGATCGGTATCCAGCCGGCCCAAACGAGTGCCGCAAACAGGGCAGCGGCAATCCCTGCCGCGCGTGACGGCAGCACAGTCGGCGTCATGACAGCGCGGGATCGATGCCAGCCTGCCCGTAAGCCCAGGTGAGTACCCGCTGCAGGCGCGGGACGGTCAGGCCAAGCGCCTCCTTCGGCGTGACCCAGCGATATTCGTGGTGTTCGGCCCGTCCAAGTGTCGGGTTGATCGGCAGGGTCACGTCGCCAGACTCGCTGCGCGCTGCGTAGAACTGGACAATTTTCCCGCCGGCATAAGGTTCGGTCTCGATGGACGCCTCGCCCCAGCAGAAATCGAGATTCGAAAGACCGGTTTCCTCGCGGACTTCGCGGACTGCCGCTTCGAAGGAGGTCTCCTCCGGCTCAAGACGTCCTTTGGGCAGATCCCAGTTGCGGTAGGCGCGCAGGAGCAGAATGCGCGAACCCGGGGGGCTGGACCGGAAAATCACCACCCCTGCCGCCCGCTTGAAGAGTCGACTGCGCATGGCAGGAGTATACCCCGCCCGCCCCTCTCTTCCGGGCGTCATAGATGATAACGATTGTTAAGAAGATTATGATCGACAGGACGAGCTAAAGGATCCCGATGAACCTGCGCGACCTGCGATATCTGGTGGCACTGGCTGACCTCAAGCACTTCGGACGGGCCGCCGACCGGTGTGCCGTCAGCCAACCGACACTCTCTGCACAGTTGAAAAAACTCGAGGATTATCTTGGAGTTGTGTTGGTCGAGCGACAGCCCCGAAACGTCATGCTGACGCCGGTGGGCGAGGCTGTGGTGACGCGCGCACGCCGTCTCCTGCAGGAGTCCGACGACATCCTCGAGATCGCCCGTTCCTCGCGCGATCCTCTGGCGGGGTCGCTCAGGGTGGCGCTCATTCCGACATTGGGTCCGTATCTGCTGCCACTGCTGGCGCCCAAATTGCGCAAGCGACTGCCGCGCCTGCAACTGATGCTCTACGAATACCAGACCGCACAACTGGTCGAACAGCTCACGAATGGCGAACTTGATGTCGGGATTCTCGCCCTGGGCGTCGATATCGAGGGACTGGAATCGCGCGAACTTGCCGAGGAGGCATTTACCGTCGCGCTTCCTGCGCAGCATCCACTGGCGAAGAAGACGTCATTCCGCATGGAGGATCTGGACGACGCGACCCTGCTGCTGCTGGAGGACGGTCACTGCCTGCGTGCCCACGCACTCGAGGCATGCAGTCGCATCCGGGTGCATGAATCCGGGGACTTCCGCGCGACCAGTCTCGAGACCCTGCGGCAGATGGTCGCTGCCGGCCACGGCATCACGTTGCTGCCTGAGCTTGCGACGCGGGGGCCTTTCGCTGCCGCGAAAAACCCGGTCATCCGTCCCTTCGCAAAACCGGCGCCCTATCGGATTATCGGCGCCGTATGGCGGCGCAGCTCCAGTCGTCTCGCCGCCATTGAAGCCATCTGTTCGGTCGTGACCGAGGTGCTCGCAGGATAATGGTCAGCGGCGCAGATCCGCGGCGGCAGCGGCATCTGCAAAGACCACCGAGCCGTCCCGTCGCACGCGCCCGCAAGGTACCCGCTCGTCGCCTGCCAGCAGGGCGGACAAAGCCCACGTCTTGTCGGCGCCCGTGACCAGCCATTGCCGATGGCGTGCGGCATTCAGCATGGGAAAGGTGAGGGAGAGTCGATGCGTTCCCTGATAAGGCCCGCATACGCCGACTGTACGGTCCGACGTCTCCAGCAGCAGGTCGCCCGGAACAAGCGACGCCGTATGCGCGTCCGCACCCAAGCCCAGTTGCACCAGGTCCAGTGGCCCATGCTCACCGAGCACTCGTCCGAGTTCAAGCGCATAGCGCGCTGCCGCAGCAGCAAGATCTGGATCCTCCGCTTCCATGGGATGGAACCGGTCGACCGCCAGACGGTCCGGGCGAACCAAGAGCGCCGCGATCTGCCTTCCGTTGCGACGTTCGTCGTCGCGCGGCACCGCACGTTCGTCCACCTGAAAGACATGCATCTGGCGCCAAGGAAATTTGGCCACGGCAGAAGATTCCAGCATGCGCCATGGTGTGCGCCCCCCGGAGAGCGCAAGGCTTGCAACCCCGCGGTGCTGAACGGCCTGGCAAAGACACTCCTGCATCCAGTGCGCCGCCGCCTCGGCAGTTTCTTCAACCGTATCGTAAACTCGTAGTTCCATCTTGATACCCTCGGCCATCACTGCATTGTGACGGGTTGGAGGCGATAGGCAAACCGCTTGATAGGCCTGTTGACGGCCCCGGATTCTCCACTTCAGGAATGAGTTCCCATGTCGTTACATCGTGCACAAGTACACTGGGTGCGGGGAGACGCTGCATTTCGCGACGGCCGGTACTCGAGGCAGCATGAGTTACGGTTTGCACAGACAATCAGGGTCATCGGCAGCGCATCACCCTCCGTGGTCCCCGCGCAATACTGCATCAGTGACGCGGTGGATCCGGAAGCGGCTTTTGTCGCGGCCCTCGCGGGCTGCCACATGCTCTGGTTCCTGTCCGTCGCGGCCTCGGCCGGATTCATCGTGGATGACTACCTGGATGCGGCGCAGGGCACGTTGGGGCCCGACGAGGAAGGCGCGCTTTCAATGACCGATATTCTGCTCCAGCCGTCCGTTCGATTTGCAGAACATGCCGCACCGGCGCCAGCGGTCTTCGAGGCCCTGCATGTCAAGGCGCACTCGGAATGCTTTCTCGCCCGCTCGGTTCGGTGCCCGGTTCGCGTTGAGGCAACGTTGATCCCCTGACAGGTCAGCCGGACGGATTCACCGCTTCGACGCGTGACTCCTTAGGTTCGACATGGATCATGACAACCATTCCGGAAAAGGCCGCCTGCAGTGCCTCTTCATGCAGGTCACAGTCGCGGTGCGCTTC
>CAXBRZ010000163.1:0-6160 GCA_963978075.1 uncultured bacterium
AGCCGACCGCCGCTCCGGCGCGCCAGTCGCGCCTGAAGAAGCGCCGCGAGCCCGCGGGCGCGCTGCCGGCGTCCGCGAGTGGCGACGGCGACGCGAGCGGCACGCCAGGCACCGGCGAGGGCGGTGCGGGGCCGGACGCGCCCGCGCCCGCGCCCCCGCTTGCAGTTGCAGCCGCTGCCGGGCGCCGCTCCTGGCGCCGCCGTCCCCCTGCCCCCAGAGCAGCAGGGTGGGGCCGGCCATGGCCGCGGCGCAGGCGGCGTGTCGGAAAAAAATTTTATGTGTCGGCTTCAAGATGAAAGATTCCGCAGTGATGTCATGCCGTGCTCGACAGTGCGCGATGGCGCGCCCGATAATGCGGCGTGATTCAAGCTATGCATTTTACCGGAAGGGTCAGGCGATGAGGTTCTGGCGGCACCTGTGCGCGCTTGTCCTGCTGTCTGCGTTGCCAGTGGCGATGGCGCAGAACTATCCGGCGAGACCGCTGCAAATGATCGTCGGCGGCCCGGCCGGCGAAACGCGCGGCCAGCGAAATCCTGCAGGAACTTGAGCGTCACGGGGTCGGCGCAACTTGGCCGTGGAGCGCAGAGCCCGCTGGCGCCGAGAGGAATGCGATTGCCGGGGAATGGCATGCGGCGTCCGTTGGCGTCGCGGAACTGCGAGTTCGGATCGAAAATCTGGCCGTCACGCGCGGCCTGCCCGGTGGAGAGCAATCGCCACCACCTTGGAGCGAATGGTATCGGCAAGTGGGCGCGGAGCGTTTGCGCGGCTCTGCTGTCATGAGTGGCGCGGATAATCAGCCGCTTCTCCTTTTGTCGCGCGAAGGCAAGGGCCGTGTTGGCTTGATGCTGTCGGATCAAATCTGGCTGTGGGCCCGTGGCTATCAAGGCGGTGGCCCGCATCTCGATTTGATGCGCCGCATGGCGCATTGGCTGATGAAAGAGCCCGACCTCGAAGAGGAGCGCCTTATCGCCACTGCGAAAGGGCTGAAGCTGACGATCGAGCGGCGCTCGATGTGGTGACCGGCCTTTTCGAGAGCTTCGGCGATATCGCCGGTGCTGACCGATCCGAAGAGCATCGAATCGCCCGCAGGGGCAGGGCCGGTGGCGCGACCCCTGAAGGATTTTTTCCAGAGTGCCTCGAGCTGGACCGGAATCCTGAGCGGCGACGGCCGCTCGGTGGTCTATTCCAGCGACGCCTCCGGGCGCATGAACCTCTGGCGCAGTCCGCTCGACGGGTCGGCGAAGGCGGTGCAGATCACCCATGCGGAGGACCGCCAGTTCGTTCAGACCGCAACCCCTGACAACCGCTTCGTGATTTTCCAGTCGGATGTCGGCGGGCGCGAGATGTACGACCTCTTCGCGGTCTCGCCCGAGGGCGGTGCGGTCATCAACCTCACCGGGACCAAGGAGGCGTCGGACACCTCGCCCGTGGCGGCACCGGACAACAGGACGATCGCCTATTCGGTGCGTCTTGAGAAGGCGCCGGCGACGAACCTTGCCGTCCTCGATCTCGCCACCCGCAAGGCACGAGTACTCACCCACGAGAAAGATCCCACCCGTATGTGGACGGCGGTGGCGTTCAGCGCGGACAGCCGCACGCTGATTGCCAACCGCCATGACATCCTGCAGAGCCATGGCGAGATCTACCGGGTTGACGTTGCCAGCGGCAAGGCCACGCTCGTGACGGTGAAGGGTGCCAAGGGGCGTGTCGAGGCCGCAGGACTGTCGCCCGACGGCAAGTGGCTGTCGGCGACGGTCGAAACCGCGGCAGGCGCCACCAACGCGGCTCTTGTCAGCCTTGCCGGCGGTGAGATGCGCTGGCTCAAGCCCGATGTCTGGGAGCAGGTGGCCGGACGGTTCTCGCCGGACGGGCGCACGGTGCTGCTGCACAGCAACGTGGATGGCCGGGACGTCACCTATCTGGCCACCGTGGACAGCAAGGAGGTCCGGGAAGTGGGGCTGCCGCCGGGCATCAACTCGGACTGGTCCGGGCAACTGCCGGCGTTCACGCCCGACGGGTCGCGACTGCTCTTCCCGCACTCTTCCGGCAGCGAGCCCATGGAATATTGGGTCTATGAATTCAAAACGCAGCAGTCCAAATCGGTGACGCAGCTGTCGACCTTGCAGACACAGACGTTGCCACGCACGCGCATCGTCCATTACCCGAGCGCCGACGGTACGGTGATCAGTGCGGTGTTATGGATACCGCGAGGCGTGAAGCGCGATGGCGAGGCACGGGGCATTGTCTATCCGCACGGCGGTCCTACCGGACAGACGCGCGACGGGTACGACCGCACGCCGCTCGCGCTGGCGGATCGCGGGTTCTTCGTGATCGCACCGAATCCCCGCGGTTCGACCGGTTACGGGCGGGCGTTCCAGGAAGCCAATATCCGCGATCTTGGCGGTGGTGACCTTGAGGACGAGGTGGCGGCGGCGAAGTTCCTGATCGACTCAGGGTACGTGCATCCGCGCAAGGTGGGCATCACCGGTGGATCGTACGGCGGTTTCATGACGCTGATGGCGATCGGCAAGACGCCGGACGTCTGGTCGGCGGCCGTCGACGAGTTCGGCATCGTCAACTGGGTCTCCATGTACGAGCATGGTTCGCCGCAACTGCGGCATTACCAGGAAGGTCTGATCGGCCACCCCGAGCGTGACAAGGAGGTCTACACGCGCACGAGCCCGCTGACCTATCTGGCGAATGCCAAGGCGCCATTGCTGGTCCTGCAGGGCGACACCGACATCCGCGTGCCGCGCGAGGAGAGCGAGCAGATCGTGGCGTTCCTCAAAGCGCGCGGTCGCACCGTGGAAGGGGTGTACTACCCCGAGGAAGGTCACGGGTTCATGAAGCGCGAGAACCAGCTTGATGCGCTGGAGCGCACCGTGCAGTGGTTCGAGCGACACCTCGGCGCGCATTGAGCCGCGGGCTGCACGGCGCCCTGTCCCGGGCCGCCGTGCAGCCTGAAGCGGTGAAGTGGATTGAGGTGAACATTCGTATGTCGATATGAGAGGGTGGGGTCATGAGGACCACCCTGCGATTCCCGAAAACGTTGCTTGAACGCGCGAAGGCCGCTGCCTGCGAGCAGGGAATCACCTTGACGGCGCTCGTTGAGCGGGGTCTTGAAATGGCGTTGCTGGGGGGCATTCGCCAGCCTGTGCAGGATGTGCCCGTTCCCATCTGCCGAGCGGGCGGTGGTTATCGGCCGGGACTCACCATCGACTCTGGCAGCGCCCTGCTGGATCAGTTGGATGCGTGGGACGCGGCCGACAGGACGCCGGGTCAGAGTTGACACCATGCTGCGTCTCACGGCTCGCCGCTGACGAGTCCCTGCGTCGCGAGTGTCGGCGCGTGCCGGTGATGCGTTGCCTGCTCGTAGGCATACGCCCAGCCGAGCATTTCGCCGTCGTGCCACCGACGTGCCGAGAACTCGAGGCCGAAGGGCAGGCCGTTCGCATACCAGCCGCCCGGAACGACGATCGCGGGGACGCCCAGCATGTTGACCCAGCCTGTCGCCGAGTGCGGACCTTCGGACAACTTGCCGTCCTGCGGCAGCGTCTCGTCCATGGGCGGCATCTGGATCGCCGGGTAGACGAGTCCGTCGAGGTGCAGCCGGTCGAGCGCCGCCTCGTAAAGGGCGCGCGCATGCTCGCGCGGCGCCACCACATCGGCGTTGTAGGCGGCGGTTGCGGTGATGGGCCGCTGGGTGAGATGCCGCTCGCCAAAATCTCGGTTCGCTTCTTCCTCGCCCGTCACGGCCGCGAAGCCCGCTTGTCCGGTGAGACCCTCGTACTCGGCGAGAGATCGATAGTAGGCCGGCCCGTAACCGGCGAGGAATCGCTCGGTTCCCTCGCGGACGTAGGGGTAGGTCGCGATGCGCGTGGCGCTTTTGGCGAAGTCATCGGCAAGGTCTGGGACCGTGACGATCGTGGCGCCTTGCGCGCGCAACTCCTCAAGGGCGCGCTCAAACACGCGACGGGTAGCCGGATGCAGCGGCATCGCCGCCGCTGCCGCGCGCTCGGCAGCGATGGCGTCGGGAATTTCGGCCGGCACGCCATGAAACGGAATCCCCGTCCCGGCCAGGATGAAGGCCGGGACGCCGAAGCGTTTTCCCTTGAGTGCATCGCGCTTGAGGTATCGGGTATAGGAGCCCGCCTCGTCGTGGCCGGCCGACTCGGCGGTGACAGGATCCGCGTCGTCGCGACCTGCCATCACGTCGAGCAGGCGGGCGGCATCCTCGACCGTGCGGGTGATGGGACCTGTGTTGTCGAGCAGCCAGTCTAGCGGCGCGATGCCGGCGATGCTCACCCGGCCGCGCGTGGGGAAGAGGCCGACGAGTGCACTTGTGGCCGCGGGCATGCGGATCGAATTGCCGGTGTCCGTCCCGGTCCCCGCAAGCGCAAGGTTGCCGCTCACGCTGGTCACGGTGCCACCCGACGAACCACCCGGCGAATAGCGTGGATCGAAGGCATTGCCGGTCCGGCCGAAGGCGCTGGAGCGGTTGGTGTCGGAGTTCGCGAGATCCGGCATGTTGCTGTGGCCAAGCAGTATGGCGCCGGCCGCCTTCAGGCGCGCAACGACGGTCGCATCCTTCGAGGCGACGAGTTCCTTGCCCGGCAGTGTGTAGCCCGACCATCCGGCGCTGGTCACTTCCCCGGCGATGGCGGTGTTGGCCTTGATCACGAGCGGCACGCCCCAGAGGGCGCCCTCTGGAACATGCCCCGCGCGCAGTTGGCGATCGATCGTGTCCGCCTGCGCGCGGGCACTGGTGGCATACACGGCCTCGAGGGGTCGATAGATGCCGTTGTAGCGCTCGATGCGGGCGAGGTATCCGTCTACGGCTTCGCGCACGGTCAGGCGGTGCTCAAGGTAGGCCTGGTGCAGCGTGGCGATGGAGATTTCAGCAAGGTCCTGCGTGCGGTTCTTGGGGGCCGTTGCCGGCGCGGCCGTCACGGGGTTCGAGAGCGCGAGCAGGAAAATGGCGGACAGCAGGCGGCGCATGGGCAACGTCCAAGGCAAGCGAAGGGTCTGAGTGTAATCGCCTTGCGCGGCAAGCGCAGGCGTCGTCGCCTCAGTGGGTGGCACTGCCTGCGTCGATCATGGCAGGGTGGGAAGGATCATCGCGCAGGCGCAGATAGAGGTGGCCGTCGCGGGGCCTTGGCACCACGACGCTGTCGCCGGTGTAGCCCACCTCAAGGCGTACCGCATCGCTGCCCTCGGGGGTCGAGGCAACCGACTCGATGAGATACAACTGCGCCCCGTGCAACGTGCATGGCAGGTGCTCCACCGCCGGACAGACGGGCGCGTGCAGTGCCGGCAGGCGCACCACATGGCCGACATTGAGCCATGCCGACGCCTCCTCGCCGAGGACGATGCGAAAGCGCAGGGGTCCGTAGACGGGTGTGCCGAAAGTCTTCATGAGATCGACCGTGGCCACCAGTGTGCGGCTGTCGAGGAGCGTAAGTCCGGCGCCGCGCAGATCCAGCACCGCCGTCGCCTCGGCCTCAACGGCCTCCAGTTCCAGTTTGACTTGCGGAGTGAAGCGCGTGGGTGCATCGGCCGCCACCGAGAAGGTGACGGTGCTGCGCACGGGCAGCTCGCCGTCCTCGGCCAGACGGAGGGGGAGGGTGCCGCTGCGCTCGTCCGCTTTGAAACTCAACGCCAGCCGTCGTACCTTCGGCCGCGGTGGCAATACCTGCAGGCTGACCGGCAACGTCCGTCCGTCGCGCAGGTCGGCGGTGGCCCGCAGGGTATTGCCGGGACTCCAGTCGGAGGGCCACTCGGTGTCCGTCGTGAGCATGAGCGGTTTGCCTTCCGCCGCGCCATCGCCCTCGGGGCGGTAGACCACGCTGCCAGCCGTCAGACGGACCAACTGCGTGAGTCCTTCGCCGCTGACGCTCACGGTGCTCTCGAGGGCATTGACCGCCGCACGGTCGATGCGGCTCGCCTCCTGGAAGACCGTGAGGCTCAAGGGAGGCGACGCGATGCCGCCACGATCGATCATTGTCACGCTGACGGTTCCGGGTCGCACGCCGTCGAGCGGCAGGCGCAGGTCCAGATTCGTGCCATCCGATGCGGTCTTGGCGATTTCGCGGGTGCGACCTTTCTCGTCCGTGAGTCGCGCACGCTCAAGGCAGGCGCGTTCGCCGCTGACACTGAGCAC
>CAXBRZ010000164.1:0-6149 GCA_963978075.1 uncultured bacterium
GCGAGTGTCAAAGAAGAAGATGGACAACCGGTTTCATTATCGCAGGGTGGATGCCAACCGGACAACCCTGGCTTGCGGGCCCTGCACGGGAGTGATACAACCCGCAGCTTCACTCAATACCTGACATTGGATTGGAACCACCATGCCCAAGGCTTACTGGATCAGCGCTTACCAAGCCGTTCACGATGACAACGCCCTCGCGGCCTACGCCAAGCTGGCCTTGCCCGCCGTGACCGCCTGCAGGAGGAAAGCAGGCGATTGCGCGGCGTCATCGTTGCGGACCTCAGGGCCGGTTGCGTCCGCTGGCGCTCGTTTGCTGCCGGTGTTCGGCTGTGGAGGTGGCTCACGCGGATCGGGCGGCGTCTGCGCTGACGGCGGGCTCACACAATGCCGCCCGGACACCGGGCCGGTCCCGGCGTTATCATGCGATTTCACACTTCTTCAGGAATGCCCATGTCGCGCAAACCCGTCCGCTTTGCCGTCTTTCCGGTCGCCGGTCGCGGCACCCGCTTCCTGCCCGCCACCAAGGCAAGCCCGAAGGAGATGCTGCCGATCGTCGACAAGCCGCTAATCCAGTATGCGGCCGAAGAGGCGCTGCAGGCGGGGGCCACACAGCTGGTGTTCATCACCGGCAGCTCCAAGCGCGCCATCGAGGACCATTTTGACTCGGCGCCGGAACTCGAGGCGGCGCTGGAGGCACAGGGCAAGGCGGATCTTCTGGAGGCGTTGCGCGGCATCGTGCCCTCCAACGCCACCTGCATCTACATCCGTCAGCCGGCGCCGCTCGGACTTGGGCATGCGGTGCTGTGTGCGCGACCGGTGGTCGGCGACGAGCCGTTCTTCGTGCACCTCGCCGACGACCTGATCGACGCGAAGGTGCCTTGCCTCAAACAGATGGCGAATATGTATGCGGAACTGGGCGGCAGCGTCCTCGGCGTGCAGACGGTCGAGCCGAAGGAAACCGACAAGTACGGCATCGTGGCGAGCGAGCCGATGACCGACCGCCTGTCGCGGATCACCTCCATTGTGGAAAAGCCCAAACCCGCGGATGCGCCGTCGAACCTTGCGGTCGTAGGCCGCTACCTGCTCACGCCGCGGATCTTCGACAAGCTGCAGAACATCGGTCGCGGGGCGGGTGGCGAAATCCAGCTCACCGACGGCATCGCGGCGTTGCTCGCGGACGAGGCGGTCTACGCCTACGCCTTCGAGGGCAAGCGCTATGACTGTGGCAGCAAGCTCGGTTACCTCGAGGCCACGGTGGAGTACGGACTCAAGCACCCGCAACTCGGTGAGCCGTTCGTGCAGTTGCTGGCCCGGTTGCTGATCGATCGTCTGCGCGATCGCTGAAATCGAGTGCAAACACCCTGTTTTTGAGGGACACTCCGGCCACGCCTCGGGGGAGGCGGCCTTTGGGTCTTTACAGGGAGTTTTCGGATGGAAGTTCTGCGCCGCTTGTCCCGACTGCTCGATCCGCTGCTGGTGCCACTGCAGCCGGTCGTACTTCTCGCCGCGCGCCTTTATCTTGCGCGCGTGTTCATCGCCTCGGGTTGGCTGAAGCTGACGAACTGGGCGCAGACGCTGGACCTCTTTACCAGCGAGTATCACGTCCCGGTGCTGCCGCCGCAGATCGCCGCGGTCGCCGGCACCGCTGGCGAACTTGTTTTCCCGTCCCTGCTGCTGCTCGGCCTCGTTGGTCGGCCGGCCGCTGTGGGCCTCTTTTTTGTGAATGCGATGGCGGTGATCTCCTACCGCGACGTGCTCCTCTCCGAAGGGTTCGAGGCCGCGATCGGCCAACACGTGCTGTGGGGCTGCCTCACGCTTGCGCTCGCCGTCTTCGGTCCCGGCAGTCTGTCGCTCGACCGTTGGCTGAACGGCAAGTCGCGTTGATTGCAGGCTTGCATGAATGTCTTTTTTTGAATGAACCAAGACTGTCGCTAGACTGTCCTAAGAATTTTCCACAGGAGTGAATCATGCAGAAGACGACTCGTACCGTTTTGGCCCTGTCCAGCCTGCTGGCGGCCGGCGTTGCCCTGTCCCCGGTGGCCCAGGCGGCCGATGCGCCGACCGAGAAGTGCTACGGCGTGGCCAAGGCGGGCAAGAATGACTGCGCGGCCGCGGGCCATGCCTGCGCCGGCCAGTCCAGCGCCGCCTCCGGCAAGGAATGGATCAAGGTTCCGGCCGGCACCTGCGAGCGCCTGGTCGGTGGCAGCCTGACCCCGGCCAAGTAAGGCGGTGGTCCCGGAGGGCGCGCAGTCGTTGCCGGTTGCGACCGGCATTGGGCTGCGCGCCGTCCATCACGAGGACCTGATCGTCTCAAAGCCCGCCGTCGGCTGGCTCGAGGCGCACAGCGAAAACTATTTCGCCCCCGGGGGCGAGCAACCTGCCGCACTCGAGCGGCTGCGGGCGCACTATCCACTCTCCCTGCACGGTGTCGGCCTCTCGCTCGGTTCCACCGATCCTTTGGACGCGGTACACCTGCAATCCCTCAAGCGTCTCGTCGACCGCTACGAGCCCGCGCTCGTCTCCGAGCATCTGTCCTTCGGTGCCGTGGCCGGCGTGCATTACAATGACCTGCTGCCGCTGCCGTATACCCGCGAGTGTGCCGACCATCTCGTTGCCCGCATCGGTGCGGTGCAGGACGTGCTGAAACGGCCGATTCTCGTCGAGAATGCTTCCTGTTACCTGCGCTATCGCGTCGATGAGATGGACGAGGTGGAATTCGTCGTAGACGTCGCGCGTCGCGCCGGCTGTGGCGTGCTGCTCGACATCAACAACATCTACGTCAACGCCCGCAACCATGGGCTTGATGCGCGCCAATACCTCGCGCGCATGCCGGTCGATCTCGTGGGCGAGTTTCATCTCGCCGGCCACAGCGTGAACGTGCACGACGGGCGGGAGATCCTCATCGATACGCACCTGGGGCCGCCGTGTGCGGCGGTGCTCGCGCTCTATGTCGAGGCCGTGACGAGCTTCCCTGGCGTGCCGACGCTGTTCGAGTGGGATACCGAGGTGCCTGCGCTCGAGGTGCTCGTGGCCGAGGCCCACAGGGTCGACCGGGTGCGGGAGTCGCGCGATGCCGACGCTCGCTGAACTGCAGCGCGCCTTTGCGCGCGGCATTGACGGTGACCCCAGCGAAGCCGGCCACTGGATTGTCGACGACGGCATCGACCCTGCGGCGCGGCTTGGCATCTACCGCAACAACGCGGATGCGATCGTGGCGCAGTACCTGCACGCCGCCTTTCCCGCGGTGGCAAGACTCGGGGGCGCCGGCTATCTGGAGAGTCTCGCGCCTAAGTACCGGCGGCAGCATCCGTCACGCAGCGGCAACCTGCACGACCTCGGTGCGGCGTTTGCGGGCTTTTTGCAGGAGCTGCTCGTCACCACGCCCTATACGTTCATGGCCGATGTCGCACGGCTGGAATGGGCCTACCAGGAGGCCCTGGTCGAAGCGGAGGCCGCCGTGTTCCCGCGCGAGGCATTCGCGGTGCTGCCTGAAGACGCCCATCCGCGTCTGTGTTTTGCGTTCGCGCCCTCGGTGCGATACGTGCGCTCGGCGTATCCCGTGTCAGCCCTGTGGGAGGCGAACCGGCGTGCAGAGTCCGATGGCGCCACAGTCGATCTCGCGGCAGGAGGCGAGCAGGTCCTGATGGACCGTGCCGCCGGAGGCGTGCGCCTTCGCGCCTTGGGCGCGGGGGAGGGTGCGATGGTGGAGGCGATCCTCGCGGGGCAATCGCTTGCGGCGGTGCTTGCGGCGGTGGAGACCGTGGATGCCGCCTGCGACCCCGTCGCATTCCTGTACGAACTGATCGAAAGCGGCCGTATCGACCGTTTCAGGCTGGACTGACGGGTTTTAGCGCGGCGCGGCGACCGGCGAATCCAGATCGATGCCGCTGACTTCAAAGCCGCGCCTGAAATCCCGGATATGACGGGACATCCAGTCACGGGCCGTGTCCGCATCGTGGGTACGGATCGCCGCGCAGATGTGCTGCTGCGCCGTGGCGATGCGTCGGCGCGCCTGCGGTGCCTGGTCGATCATGATTTCAAGACCGGCCAGCAGCAGCAAAAGGAGCGGTTCCTGGGTGAGTGCCACGACCCGGTTGCCGGTGGCGGCGGCCACCGCGCGGAAGAAGTCCGCGACGCCCGCGACCGCGGCCGCTGCATCGGCATGGTCTGCCCCGAAATGGTCGACGGCTGCCTGCAGACGGGTAATCGCCTGCTCATCGGCGGCGCGCGCCGCCTCTGCCGCGAGGCTCGGTTCGATCAGTTCCAGCGTGCGCCAGACCTCGCGCACCGTGACGTCGTTCAGCGCCAGCGACTGGCCGAAACGGCCGGCCATACGTTCGCTGGCCGGCCGGGTGATCACCATCCGTTTGCTGCCGCGCCGTCGCGCGACGAGATCGGCGCTCTCCAGTTCCCGCAGCGCTTCCCGCACGGTCGAGCGATTGACGGCGAACTGCTCGGCGAGTTCTGTTTCGGCCGGCAGCGGGTCGCCCTCGCGCAATGACCGGTCGAGGATCCGCGCCGCGATGGCGGCAGCCACACGCCGATAGCCAGGCTCGAACGGCAGTGGCTCGAATCTTGTCATGCGGTTTTGCCGATGATTTCGCGGCCGATCAGCATGCGGCGCACCTCGTTGGTGCCCGCACCGATGTCGTACAGCTTGGCATCCCGCAGCAGGCGGCCTGCCGGATAGGCATTGGTGTAGCCATTGCCGCCGAGCGACTGGATCGCATCGAGGGCGCAGGCGACGGCGTTTTCCGAGGCATGCAGCAGGCAAGAGGCGGCCGCACGGCGCGTGCGCGCGCCGGTGTCGCAGGCGCGCGCGGTGGCATGGACGAAGAAGCGGCTCGAATGCAGGCGCGTATACATGTCGGCGATTTTGCCCTGCATCAGCTCAAATGTCCCGATCGGTCGGCCAAATTGGCGCCGCTCGCGCACGTAGGGCACCGCCACATCAAGGCTGGCCTGCATGAGGCCCAAGGGGCCACCGGCGATGACAATGCGTTCGAAGTCGAGTCCGTTCATCAGGACGGCAAGGCCGCCATTCTCGCCACCCACCAGGTTCTCGTGCGGGACCTCGCAATCCTCGAAGACCAGCTCGCCCGTGGGGGAGCCGCGCATGCCGAGTTTGTCGAGGTGCTGCGCCACCCGAAATCCGGGTGTGTCACGCTCGACCAGGAAGGCGGAAATGCCGTGCGCGCCGCGCGAAGGATCGGTTTTGGCGTAGACGATGAGCACGTCGGCGGTCGGGCCGTTCGTGATCCACATCTTGCCACCGTTGAGGCGCCAGCGGTCTCCATGGCGCTCGGCGCGCAATTGCATGCCGGTCACGTCGGAGCCGGCGCCGGTTTCCGACATGGCGAGTGCACCGACGTGCGCTCCACTGATCAGGCGTGGCAGATACCGCGATTTCTGCTCGGAGGTGCCGTTCAGCCGCAACTGGTTCACGCACAGGTTCGAGTGGGCGGCATAGCTGAGCCCCACCGAGCCCGAGGCGCGCGAGATCTCCTCCATCACGATCACATGCGCCAGATAGCCCAGCCCCGCGCCGCCGTATTCCTCCTCGACGGTGATGCCGAGGAGTCCCAGTTCGCCCATCGCCGGCCACAGGTCCCGCGGGAAGGCGTCGTTGACGTCGATGGATGCCGCCCGGGGTGCGATTTCGGCCTGCGCGAACCGCCGCACGGCATCCCGCAGTGCCCGGTGATCGTCACTGAGGCCGAGGTCCAGATCCTCGTCCATGTCTGTGCCTTGAAACCCCATGTGGCGACTCCTGACCATTTAAGATAGTATGATTGTCGGACAATCAGACTTGGACCGCAAGATGCCGCGACTGCACAGCCGGATCGATACCAAGAGTGAGGAGTTCGCGCGGAACGCTGCGACGATGCGCGACCTTGTGAGCCACCTGCGCGCAAACCTCGCCGAGGTCGCAGCCGGCGGATCGCCCGCCGCGGTCGCCAAGCACCGTGCGCGGGGCCGCCTGCCGGTGCGCGAGCGGATTGACCTGCTGCTCGACCCGGGGGCGCCGTTCCTCGAGTTCTCGCCGCTCGCCGCCCACGGCCTGTACGGCGGGGACGTGCCTGGCGCGGGCATTGTGACGGGTGTCGGGCGGGTGTCCGGACGCGAGTGTGTGATCGTTGGCAATG
>CAXBRZ010000165.1:0-6125 GCA_963978075.1 uncultured bacterium
GTATGGTGCGCAGTCGGAATCGGGCGGTCTCGGCAACCTGCGGCTCCAATGCCTTCAGATCGAGCATGGCTGCGGCAAGCGACTGGCCGGTCTGGTCGTGCAGATCACGCGCCAGCCGCAACCGCTCCTCCTCTTGCGCCTGCATCAGTCGCCGGCGCATCTGATCCCGTTCGGCGATGGCGCCGGCCAGTGACGATCCAATCCATGCACCGAGCGGCGCGCCCAAGGCAAAGAACGTGAGCACGGCGGGCCGGCGCTGTGGTGGAAAGAGGTCGGCCAGCAGGGAGGTTGAGGGCGGAGTGCCGCCGGCCTCGCCGATGCCGACGCCGAAACGGGCGAGCACGAACTGCACGGTGTTCTGCACCTGCCCGCACGCTGCGGTCATGAGCGACCACAGCACAACCGAGCCGGCCACGATGTTGCGCCGGTTGGCGCGGTCGGCATACTGCGCGACCGGCAGCCCGATGGAGACGTAAAAGAGCGCGAGCGCCACGCCGGTCACGAGCGCAATGCTCGCATCCGACAGACCAAGATCCAGCCGGATCGGCTCGAGAATGGTCGACACGACAAAGCGGTCGGCGATGTTGAAGGCGTAGACCAGCGTCAGCAGCACCAGCACATAGGCCTGGCGGGCGCTGTACCCGGTGTGTGTCGTCGGCATGCGATGTCCCCCTCCGGAAAGGGTCGCAGGCCGACGTGATCGCCGTCAACCGTCAGGCCAGGCGTTCGTAAAGCGGCGTCGTCAGGAAGTCCGCGAGCGTCGGCGCGAGCGACATCTCCTCGAAGATCTGCGCGGCCGCATCGTAGGTGCTGTCCGCGCCGGTCACACCGGCCGACGCCTTCACCCGCGGCAGTTCTTCGGCGATGATCGTGCGTACGAGCGCTGCATCCACCTTGCGGCCGTCATCAAGCACGCCCTTTTTGCTCACCACCCACTGCCAGACCTGGCTGCGGGAGATTTCCGCCGTGGCCGCGTCTTCCATCAGGTTGTGGATCGGCACGCAGCCGTTGCCGGCGAGCCAGCTGCCGAGGTAGTGGATGCCGACGTTGATGTTGTTGCGCAGTCCCGTCTCGGTGATCGGTGCTTCGGGGCGGAAGTCGAGCAGGTCAGCGGCCGCGATGGCCTCGCTACGCGTTCGCTGCCACTGGTTCGGCGCATCACCGAGCACGTTGCGGAACTCCTGCATCGCGATCGGCACGAGGCCCGGGTGTGCGACCCAGCCGCCGTCGAAGCCGTCGCGCGCATCGCGCGCCTTGTCGTGGCGGATGCCGGCCATGGCACGCTCGTTCGCCTCCGGGTCGTTCTTGATCGGGATGAGCGCGCTCATGCCGCCGATGGCCGGCGCGCCGCGGCGGTGGCAGGTCTGCACCAGCAGCAGCGCATAGGCGCGCATGAACGGCACTTCCATCGTGATCGCGCTGCGGTTGGCGAGGCAGAACTCCGGGTTGCGGCGGAATTTCTTGATGGCGCTGAAGATGTAGTCCCAGCGGCCGGCATTGAGTCCCGCGGAGTGCTCGCGCAGTTCGTAGAGGATCTCGTCCATCTCGAAGGCGGCGAGGATGGTCTCGACGAGCACGGTGGCCTTGATCGTGCCGCGCGGCAGTCCGAGCGCGTCCTGGGCCTCGATGAAGATCTCGTTCCACAGCCGTGCTTCGAGGTGGCTCTCGAGCTTGGGCAGGTAGTAGTAGGGACCGGCGCCCCGCTCGAGCTGCGCGCGCGCGTTGTGGAAGAACGACAGTGCGAAGTCGAAGATGCCCGCCGAGACGCGCGCGCCGTCGACATGCACGTGCTTCTCGTCCAGATGCCAGCCGCGCGGGCGCAAGAGCAGCGTGGCCGTCTTGTCGTTGAGCGCATAGGGCTTGCCGGCCTCGTTGGTGAACGAGAGTTCGCCGCGCACGGCGTCGCGGATGTTGAGCTGGCCGTCGAGCTGGTTGTCCCAGGTCGGTGTGTTCGAGTCCTCGAAATCCGACATGTACGAGTCGGCGCCGGAGTTGAGCGCATTGATGATCATCTTGCGCTCGACCGGGCCCGTGATTTCGACGCGGCGGCATTCAAGGGCCTTGGGGAGCGGCGCAATCGTCCAATCCGATTCGCGGATGGCGCGCGTCGCTGCAAGGAAGTCGGGACGCTCGCCCGCGTCGAGGCGGACCTGCCGCTCGGTACGCGCGGCCAGGAGTTCCTGCCGGCGGCTTTCGAAGCGGCGGTGCAACCGGGCGACGAGCGCGAGGGCGTCGGTCGTGAGGATCTCGGCCTGCCGTTCGGTGACGGGTGCGAGCAGGGAAACGCCGGGCGGGAGGGTGGTCATGACGGGCAGGCTCCGGTTTGTTGCAGTGCGATCGATCCTATGACGGTGTTCAGGCCCTCGGTAGAGGTGCCCTGCGCCCTTCAGCCGATACTTTAAGTATCGAATGAACGCCCTATCGGCGGTCGGGGCGGTATGCTTGGCGCATGGATCGACACGTTCAGCTGCGCAGTTTTGTCCTCATTGCCGACAAGGGCGGCTTCGCGGCTGCCGCGGCGGTCGAGGGCGTCACGCCGGTCGTGATGGGGCGCCGGCTCTCGGCGCTCGAGGACCGGCTCGGTGTGCGCCTGATGCACCGCTCGACGCGCGGCCTGCGCCTGACCGAGGTGGGCGTCGAGTTTCTGGAGCGCTGCCGCAGCACGCTGCGGGACTTCGATGATCTCGAGCACAGCATCGCGGCCAGCCGCCGCGCGGTCGGCGGGCGGCTCGTGGTGTCGGCGCCGGCCGGTTTCGGGCGCCGTCACGTGGCGGCGCATGCGCCTGCCTTTCTCGCGGCCTACCCGCAGATGCAACTGACCCTGCAGCTCACCGACTCGCTCGTCGACCTCGCCCGCGAACGGGTGGATCTGGCCATCCGGATCGGCCCGGTCAATGACCCGAACCTCGTTGTCGCACGGTTGGCCCCCAACCGGCGGGTCGTCTGCGGCTCGCCGGCGTACCTCGCGGCGCATGGTGTGCCGCAGCAGCCGGAGGACCTGCTGCGGCACAACTGCCTCACGCTGGCGGCCGGCGGCGGGCAGCAGCGGGGGTGGATGTTCCGTCGCGGCGACGAGGAGGCGGCGGTGCAGGTGTCCGGCACGCTCTCCTGCAGCGACGGCGAACTTCTGACCGAGTGGATGATTGCCGGACTCGGGCTTGGCTGGCGCTCCATCTGGGAGGTGCGGCCGGCGCTCGCGCAGGGCACGCTGACCAGTGTCCTCGATGACTATGCGGCCGGTGAGTATCCGATCCAGGCGGTGTATCCGGCACAGCGCTATGTGCCGGCCAAGGTGCATGCCTTCATCGAGCATCTGCGCGCCTGCTATGCCCGTCCCGGTTACTGGGACGGCACGGCGTGAGGATCAGGTCCGTTCGCTACTCTGGTAGTGAGCCCGCTCAAGCCACGCGGGATTGATGTCGACGCCCCAGCCCGGTCCCTCGGGGATCTGCACGCATCCGTCCTTCACGGCGAAGGGATTGCCGAGGAACAGGTCCTGCTGCCACGGGTAGTAGTCGGGGCCCTCGATGGAGAGTTCGAGGTACTTGCCGCGGTTCGGCAGTGCACCCAGCAGATGCATCGTGCAGATCGTCACCAGAGACAGGTTGGCGCTGTGCGGCGTGACCGGCAGTTCCGCGTCGGCCGCCATGCGGCAGACTTCGAGCGTGCGCGACAGTCCACCCATGTACATCACGTCGGGTTGCACGATGTCCACCACCCTGCCGTCGATCATGCGCTGCCAGTGCGCCAGATCCCAGTCCTGCTCGCCACCGGTGACGTCGAGCTGCAGCGCCTCGGTGACCTCGCGCGTCTGCTCGAACCGCCAGTACGGACACGGTTCCTCGAAATGCCCGATGCCCTCCGCCTCGAGCAGGCGACCCACCTCGATGGCGCGCGACGGCGAGAAGCCGCTGTTGGCGTCGACGAGGAGATCCATGCCGGGCCCAAGCGCCCGCGCGACGGTCGGGACCACGCTCTCGGTACGTCCCGGCCACTCGTCGACGTCACGGCCGCATTCGGCGCCGACCCGCCATTTGAACGCAGTGAAGCCGAGCGTATCTCTCAACCGGACTAGTCGCGCAGCCTCATCCTCGGGCGTGATGTCGCGTTTCATGGACGAGGCGTAGGCGCGCAAGGGGCCGGGGTGACCGCCGAGCAGCGCGACGACGGGCCTCAACTCGAGGCGGCCACGCAGATCCCACAGCGCGGTCTCAAGGCCGGCCAGCGCTCGGCAGCGGTAACTGCCCGGATACTTGTGCTCGCGCTCCTCGATGCGGGCGACCAGGGCATCGATCGCGAGCGCGTCGGCGCCGAGTGCCCAGGGCGCGATCTGGCGGTGGAAGATCGTGGCGGTGATGTCCGCATTGTAGGTCGAGGTCTGACCCCACCCGAGCGCACCGTCCTCGGTGGTCACGCGCACGAAGCAGACGAACTCGTTGCTCCAGGTCTCGAGCCGACGGATGCGCATGGACGTCAGTCGATGCGCGCGCCCTGGCGGCGCAACTCGCGCTGCACGGCGGCAAGGTCGATGTCCGCGAAGGACTCGCCGCTGCGGGACACCTGCGCGGCGGCAACCCCCGCGCCCTGCCCGGCCACCGCGCAGCACATCATGTTGCGCACCGCCGCGTGCGAGGTACGGTCGCCGCCGATGGCGCGACCGGTCACGAGCAGACCCTCGATGCCCTTCGGTACCATCGAGCGGTACGGCACGTGGAAATAGCGTCCCGTGGTCGGCAGGATCAGGATGCCGTAGCCGTCGATGAACTCGGGGAAAATGCCGATCGAATCCTCGAAACGGCCCTGTTCGCGCACATCGGCCGCGGTCATGTTGTAGTGCGCGTCGATCTTGTAGGTGTCGCGCACGCCGAGCGTCATGCCGAAGTTGCGCAGCTTGGCGTTCTCGCAGCCGGGCATGAACGCGCGCAATGCCGAGATCGCGTGGATCGCCTGGGCGCGCCCTTCGATCTCGCCGCGGGTGAGTGCCGCCGGATCCGTGCCGTCGATGGCCGGCACGCTGATGAGGTTCAGGTACGTGAGGTCGCCCTGGTCGGAGACCGTGCCCCAGGTGCCGGCGATGGTGGCCAGGTTGCGCGGAATGACGCCCGCCTCCACCGCCTGTTTGAACGGTTTGCGCAGGAACGGCGAGAACATCGAGTCTTCCTTGCCGGTGGTCTCGATGTTCCACTCGCCGTTGCCGGCCCAGCTGGCGTAGGTCTGCGGATCGGCCTTCACCGCGTCGATGAAGCGCTGCTTGTTGACGCCGGACATGCTGAACATGACCGAGGCGGCCATCATCTGCTCCGGGGCCGTCTTTCTGGCCGGTGCGCCGCATCGTACCGCCACGTCCGCATCGCCGGTGCCGTCGATGACGGCGCGGGCAAGGATCGCCTCCCGTCCGGCCTTGCTCTCGGTGATGACGCCGATGACCCGACCGTTCTCGACGATCGGGGCGACGAACATCCGGTGCAGGAACGGCGTGATGCCAGCCTCGGTGACCAGCACGTCGGCGACATGCTTGAACATCTCGGCATCAAGGGCGTGGCTCAGCGACTGCGGCTCGGGCATGGCCGCGCCCATTTGTTTCGCGCGCTCCTCGAACTCCCGGCCGATCCCTTCGGAGTCGATCGTCTGCTCGTGCCGGTACCAGGCAAAACCCTCGACACCGACCTGCGTGATGTTGCCGCCGAAACAGCCGTAGCGCTCAAGCAGCGCAGTCTTCGCTCCGGCGCGGGCGGAGGCCAACGCGGCGGCCAGACCGCCGGGTCCGCTGCCCACCACGAGCACATCGGTTTCGTGGATCACGTCCACCTGTCGGGCCGGTTCGGGAATGCGCTTCATGCGAGGGTGCTCGTCGTGCTGGAGTTCGATAGGTGTGATCGGTGCGGGTGCCGTCAGCCTGCAATCTGCAGAACGACGCGTCCGCGGACGTTGCCCTGCAGGATCTGCGTCGCCAGTGCAGGCACCTCTGCCAGCGCGGCCGGAACGATCATCGACTCGAGCTGCGCCTGCGGCAGCTCGCGTGCGAGACGCTCCCACAGCGGCAAGCGGCGCTCGGCGGGGCACATCACCGAATCGATGCCGAGCAGGTTGACACCGCGCAGCAGGAACGGGATGACCGTCGATTC